>JBIJDE010000087.1:0-12909 GCA_044344305.1 Armatimonadota bacterium | reverse complement strand
ACATTTTTTTTCAGTGGCGATATCTTTCATTGCTGTAACATACATATCAAGACGTATATTGCCTTCATTTTTGACATCTTCCTGGATAAGGGTCGGGGTTAACAGTACAACCTGTGCGCCGGCGGCCTGGGCTTTGTCGACCATTTTTATAACGTTTGATTTGTAGGTATCAAGCACTGCCTGCTGATGAGGTGCGTTAACCCGATGCCATACGTCGTTGATACCGACACTGATGAAGGTGAATGTCGGCTTTTCAGCAAGTTTCATATCTTTTTCAAAGCGCGGTTCCATATTTTCGGCTTTTTGTCCGCCTATGCCGACGTTGATGATAACTGGTTTCAGATCGGGGTAATTTGTGTTCAGAATATATTGAGCCAACCGAACATAACCACCCTGGGCGGTGATGCTGTCACCCATGAATGCCAGTTTGTCGTCTGCTTTTACCAACAACTCAACCTTTTCCTGCGGAGCGTTGGCTGCCAAGGATAAAGCATCAGGAAGAACTTTGGATATATCAGTACCGACTTTTGCCGGTTCTGCACCAAATGCACACATTGCCAATGTCATGGCACCGAGTAAAATACCCGTTTTCACCCGCTGAAAACTTTTCATGTTAAAACTCCTCGCTATATTTTTATTTATAGACACCCTGTATTGTTGATGGTTTTAAGAGGCATTGTAAAACCCGATCTGACAGACACCATCATGGCTTCGTCACTCGATGTCATTCCCTGATTTACTATCAAAAAACTTTAAGCAACAATCTGTAATTATAAAAAAAATAATGTTTTGCAAGTGTCTGTACATTTGCAATTTTCAATTAATAAAATTCCTCCCTCCCACTATTGACTTCTTCACCTTAAATGCGTAAACTTACCGAGTTTGTGGCTGATACCGCGGTCCCTGCTGCGGAGGCTTGCTTGATGCAGGAAATCTGAGGCTGCGAACGCAAATTAATTATCCTCATAAAATGAGGAATTAAGGGAGGCCTTTAATGGCTTTAGTATCAATGAAAGAGTTGCTGGAAGCCGGCGTACATTTCGGTCACCAGACTCAGCGTTGGAACCCGAAGATGAAAAAGTTCATCTACGGCGCTCGCAACGGAATTTACATCATCGACCTGCATGAGACCCTGCGTCGCATGGATGATGCCTACAACTTTATGCAGTCTATCTCCAGCAATGGCGGACAGATTCTGTTTGTTGGCACCAAGAAACAGGCACAAGATGCTGTATTCGAAGCTGCACAGAAATGCGGCATGCACTTTGTAACTTCCCGCTGGTTAGGCGGTATGATGACCAACTTCCCAACCATTCAGCAGAGAATTCGCCGTATGCGCGAACTTCGTCAGATGTCCGAAGATGGCACATTTGAAAAACTGCCGAAAAAAGAAGTTATCAAACTGCGCGAAGAATTAGCCAAGCTCAATCGTGTTTTAAGCGGTATCGAGCATCTGCGCGGCACCCCGGAAGCATTATTCATCGTTGACGTTAAGAAAGAACATATCGCCGTATTGGAAGCTGTACGCCTTGATATTCCTATCATCGCTATCGTTGACACCAACTGCGACCCGGAAATGGTTGATTACGTAATTCCTGCAAATGATGACGCTATCCGCGCCATTCGTTTAATCGCCAACAAAATGGCAGACGCAGTTATCGAAGGCAGAAATGAATATGATGCCAAGATGGTTGAACTGTACGGCGACCAGGGTTACACCAGCGACTTATCACCGTTCCGCCCATTGCCTGACCAACCGATAGTTGAAGTTGAAGAAGGCGAAGAAGAAGATGAAGACGAAGATGAGATTGAAGTCGATTTGTCTGATATTGAGTTTGTTGAACTTAGTGAAATTGATATCGATGGCATTGTTACTGAAGCTGTTGAAGAAGATGAAATCGTTCCTGAAGACGAGAAATTCTACGAGAAAGCTAAAGAACTCGGCGTTATCAACGAAGAAGATTAATTTTAATTAGCGGGGCAATGCAAAACCTTGTCCCGCATTGTTATTTCGAGGAGAATTTAAATGGCAGAAATTTCCGCCTCTTTAGTTATGGATTTGCGCCAGAAGACCGGCGCAAAAATGATGGATGCAAAAAAAGCTTTAGTTGAAGCTGATGGCGATATGACCCGCGCGATTGAGTTATTGCGTGAAAAGGGTCAGGCTGATGCCTCAAAACGCAGTGGCCGCAGCACCGCAGAGGGACTTATTGTCACTATGCAGAGTGAATGCAAATGCTGTGCGTCAATGATTGAGCTTAATTGCGAGACCGATTTCGTAGCAAAGAATGATGAGTTCAAGAAAGTTGCTGACGAAATGGCAGCATTTGTACTGAAAGGTGACAAAGCTGAACTGGGTGCTGATGATTTACCGGAAGATAAAGTTGCGATTATAACAGCAGCTATCGCAAAAACCGGCGAAAATATGAATTTCAGACGCGGCAAAAAGCTGGCATCAGCTAATGGCGTTGTTGAGACTTATATTCACCTGGGTGGTAAAATTGGCGTGCTGGTACAGATTGATGGCGCGAAAGGCGACGTTGTTGCCGCTCTGGCCAAAGACCTTGCCATGCAGGTTGCAGCATCATCACCTGAATACCTGAACCGCGAAAGCGTTCCAGAATCAGTTATCGAAAGCGAAAAAGAAATCTATCGCAATCTTGCCCGCAACGAAGGCAAGAAAGAAGAATTCCTCGACAAAATCGCTATCGGTCGCTTAGACAAGTTCATGAAAGATAACTGTCTACTTGAGCAGGTTTTTATTAAAGATACCGACAAGCAAATCAAGGATATCGTAGCCGATGTGTCAAAAGCTGCCGGCGCACCGCTGTCAGTAGCCGCCTTCGTACGTTTCCAATTAGGACAGTAGTTTTTAATTAAAAATTGAAAATTGAAAATTAAAAATTATCGGACGGATTAATCTAATCCGTCCGATTTTTTTATTTCAATCATGACTTTTGCTTTTGGTGCTATTTCCTGTTAAACATCTGACCAATCCGTCATATCCGACCGATTCAATGGATTATTATAAGCGAAATTCTTTTTCTATTAAACGTCACCGAGACGGTGACGCCACGTTTTCTCTCTTCTCTCCTCATCCTTCTCTCTTCACCACCGCTGTGCTTTTTCTCACATTCAAGCTGGTTTTATTCCATTCTATCAGATTGCGGTAGCTGGCTTTTCCACGGTTGTCTGCCATTTCCATTGCTAACTGGGCGGCGCGCGAGCCTAATTGGCGCAGGTTTAGTGATATTGCTGTTAGCGGTGGTTGGTTTAATTCGCTGAATATATCATCAAAACAGATTAGTGATACATCTTCTGGCACTGACATTCCGTGGCTTTTAAGTGCGGTTTGAACACCGAATGCGGTTGTTTCATTATATGCCAACACGGCGGTGAATGGATTAAATGTTGGTATCATTTTCACCATATCTGTTCTTACTTTTTCAATTACTTCTGAGAAATCATGTGCTCTTTTAGGTACATCAACATAATATTCCTGCATTTTCATACCATATTCAACTATCAGATTTCTAAAGTTTTCAGTTCGTTCTGGATTGGATACTTTATCGCCATTGCGGATACCAACCCACAATAATTCGCGATGTCCCAATCCATACAAATATTCAATGGTTTCTTTTTGTCCGGTGGAAGGGTCAATCTCTATACGGGGCAAGGTGATGTCATCATTATTTGAAAATACCACCAAAATAGTTTCTTCCTCTTTGTCTAATTCCGGCAATATATGTTTATATATGAAGCCAGGCACGATCAACGCGTCAATTCGCAATTGCTGCAAATATTTTACGCCGCGTTCTACCTCGGTCAGTCGTGGTGACGGTCCAATAATTAATAGGTCGCATTCGCCTTTGCGGACTTCCTGGTCTACACCACAGACAAATTCACTCCAGAACCCCAGGTGGTCAGGTGTATTCAGTAATAATCCGATAGTCATTGACCGTCGGCTATGCAGTACCTGCGCATGGTAATTTGCCTGGTAACCCAAGCTTGCCGCCAACTCTTCTACCTTATTGCGAGTTGCCGCGCTTACCACAATGTTGCTGCGTGAGTGATTTAGTACAGATGAGATAACCCCTACCGAACAACCTGCCATTGCAGCAATATCTTTTAAAGTAACTTTCTTTCGTGATGGCATAGTTACACCTCTGTTAATAAAATAATTAATTTTTATATAAAACACAAGAGGCATAAGATTAATTTTTAATTAAAATCTGCTTTTAATTAACTATCTGGTATAACAGGACACGTATAATGTATAATTATCCAATAAATATCATGCAAGTATAGGAGCCATATCATGGGTAAATCAATATTGTGGAGAATCTTTTTAATGATGGGAATATTTTCTTTGGAAATTGGCGGGGTTTTCGGCGCAGATGCTTACACTCCAGCGCAATATAGCCGAATGGTATTTTTGGGCTCATCTACAACCGACGGCAATACCTATCCTGCATTAATTCAGCAGGCGTTGTCAGATGCGAAACGTCCGGTACCAATTTGTATTAATGCCGGGGTGGGTGGTCATGTTACTGCACAAATGGAAAAACGTATAAATAGAGATGTGATAGTTTACAAACCTACCATGGTCGTATTGCAGACAGGTGCAAATGATGCAAGCCGCAAGGTAGCGGTGGATGAATATATACAGACAGTAAAAAAGATAGTTGACCTATTGCAGGCAGAAAAGATTCTGGTAATTGCGCTTACGACAAATATTCGCGGCGAAAAATTAATTGCAGATGAAAAAACAGTGGTGGAATATAATGACGCGCTTCGCAAGTGGGCAGTCACACAAAATATTCGTGTTGCAGATGCATTCGCATTGCAGTCCCAGGCGCGCGCAGACGGTAAATTAGTTGTCGAAAATGACGGTCTGCACCCAAATTATGAAGGTCATCGCCTTATTGCCCGCGCAATTCTGGACGCTATGGGATTTGCAGATGTACCGGTTCCTGTAAAACAAATTATAAAAATGTATCCCGGCGTCATTACAGAATGGCAAATAAAACCAGTTGCTGATGGCAAAGCATTGGACGAACAGTCGGTTGCAGCATTAACTATAGATGAAAGCTGGGTTAAATATAAACTGCCTGAAATCGATACCCTTGCAAACTGGTGGCTTGATGGCGAACGCCAGCGCGGATTCGCGGTGTCGTTATCGACAAGTATAGGCAAGGCAAAACGATATTATGGTGCGGCATATATTGAAACTGAGAAAGCAAAAGATGTTATTCTGAACACGGGTGCCGGGTTGCAAACGATATGGCTTAACGGTAAACGAATATATAAAAGCACCGACTATTTCGGCTGGCACGCCGGTCGCGACCGTTTACCGGTTACAATGCAAACCGGTAAAAATATGTTGGTAATTGAAGCTGCAGATAATTTCTTTTTGAGTGTTACGGATGATATGGTTTGGTAGTTTTTATTGAATCTTTCAACTTATTGGTGAGATAAGATGATGGATTTGCAGTTATTTTGGATTGCCGGGCTTCACCCCTTTCCAAACTGTGACTGGAAATTTTGACAAGAATTTGATTTTTTAACCATTTATTGTTCATGATTAACTATATCTGATTATATCCACTTCTTTCCCTCTGGAGCGGAGTTTTTGGGTTAACAGGTCTACCAGGTGGAACTTCAGGCCCAGGTGGACGGGGAGTTCCGGGTTTTGGTGGGCGGGGTTTAGTGCACAACCGAGAAGGATGGTGATTTCGTCTGCCAGTCGCAGTTGACGGGCTATCTCTTTTGCCGGGTCGAGATTAGCCTTTTCTGCCACCATGGGAGAAACCGTCATTGGCGCGGGACGTTTGCCGTACATGTATGAAATGTCGTGGACGTTCACCCGGGCGCGTGGACGGGTTAGCCGCACTTCGTCAAAGCTGTCTATGGCGTGCATGATGGTAATGACGCCTTCCGTGACAAGGTCGACACCTTCCATCTCTGCGGTGGGGGGCAGTTCGCGGTTGTAATTACCAGCCATATTAATAGCCATCGAACGATTCAATTCGCGGCTCAGCAGTTTCGCGGTGGTTCCGCCACAGATTATCTTTACCCCTTCTCGTTTGGTAAATTCTGCTGCCATTTTTTTATCATCTTCTTTTTTAGCTGGCGGTCCTATTGCAAGCGTCAGTCGTCGGTATGATCGACAATGCATAACCGCCACTGTCACATCGTCGCCGGTATTGCCGCGGTACAGGTTTTGTGCCGCATCTATCAGGTTGTCAGCAACTTCCTCTGCCTCTACATCCTGCGACACTAATGCTTCTATATGGGTGGCTATCGGGTCCCAACGCCATCCCAGCGGTTCTCGACCGCCGATTCCGGCGTGGATCAAACCGTCTGATACGGCCACCAGATAATCACCTTCATTAAGATCAACGGATGCCTGTCTGATGATGAAATTACCGATTTTCTTTTCTTCCCAATGGGGATTAGCCAATGCGCCATCCTGGAAAACGAATACGGCAGGATTATCGAAGTCTACTATTTCCGCGTGACCATCGGCATCAATCCGTATAATGGTGAAGGTCGAGTATGCCAGGTTACGCACTTTGCAGGTGGGAAGGGTGGCGGCAATGGTTTCTACCACATCATTTAACGGCAGGTGTTCGCATGCCATGGTTAGGGCAATTTTTTGCGTCAGTGTTGATAATATATTTGCCTTCACCCCGCTGCCAAGTCCATCAGACAACACCAGCACCGTCTCCTTGCCATCGCGATGCATGGCAATAGAGTCGCCGCATAGTTCCTCACCAGTCTTATTCATCTGTCGATATTGCACATCTATAAACATTTTAATACCTTATTTTTTCAATTAACATGGATAGGCAGGATGGGCAAGATAAATTTCATTATAGAAAATAAGCAGTTAATTGAAAGTATCAAATACTTTCTACATTATTAATCCTGCCTATCCTGCCCATCCATGTTAAATAAATATAGGACAACTTCATTCTTCTTCGTCATACAGCCGGATTAATCTGGTCAGCAGCACTTTTGTTTCAGCGGTTGTTTCACCAAGTAGTCCGGCGATTTCCTGCGCTACCCGCATCTGTTTTTCGATTACCTGACGCGCTTTCCCCAGTGTTTCCTGTTTCACTAACTGGTGTTTGTCGCGACGGTTGACATCATCGGTTACGTTAATATATATGCCTATGGTCATTTCTTCATCGGGAACAGGGAATATCGATTCGCGTAGTATCAGCTCATTATGTGCAAATTCCTGGCGAATGAATGGCGCACGGGTGCGTTGTACCCGTTCAAATGGTGCGGGATCCAACAAAACCCTGATCGGACGGCCAATTATTTCGGGTAAAGTAGTGTTAAATAAATGTTCAAATGCCGGGTTGGCATCAAGTATGCGCAGTGCGGAGTCGATGACTACGATACCGTTGGGGGTGCTGCGAATGACAACGCCGGCAAAACTTTCCGCTCGCGACCGCATATATGGTATGCACATTTCCGCTTCCGCCATCCCTTGAAAAACTGCGATTGCTTTGTCACGGCAGGTGTCGTATCCACATGCTCCGCAATTATGCTCATCGGCGATGGTGCGTTTTCCGGTACGTCGCAGGATAACTGCCATTTCTTCGGCATCCGGTTGTGGTAAAATTAATGGCTCCGGCGGGTAGCAAGCCTGAATATAATTTGGCGTCGCACCGTGGCCTATTCGGTCAACTGCCAGCAGCGATGCCCGTCGCGTTAGCGGAGACGGACCATTCAGTGAACCGGGGCCATTTATACATCCGCCGACACATGCCAATGGTTCGATTAGTTTTATACCATCCAGATTTGGCAATTCGGTGAGAAGTTCCATCACCTCGCGCAGACCACTGATGGATATGATTTCCGTAGCCAGTAAATCTGTCGGCAAGTCGGCACTGCGAATCATACCGTTTGGCAATGGGAAAATGCGGGCGATACCCGCGGGTGGATTGTCAAAATCAGCCTTACCATTGCCGTAAATATCAATACCATCTTCCAAAAGCCAGTTGGCAAGTTCGTCAAATGTTAAGGCTGCCGCTATATTTGCTTCTGTTGCTTCACCTTTTTTTGCCACACATGGCCCGATAAATACCACCGGGGTATCTTCGCCATATTCCTCGCGTAGCAGTTGTGCGTGGGCAACCATCGGTGACATTACCGGAGCCAGATTTTCAACTAATTCAGGGTGGAATCTGGTGATAAGGTTTACCACTGCCGGACAAGCGGTACCGATGATGGGGATGTGAGATTTTTTTGCAAAATCTGCGGTTGCGCGGGCGACTGCTTCGGCGGTACGGGCGGTATCTTCGACCCGGCTGAAGCCTATCTTTTTCAAAGTGGCGATTATTGCCGGCAATTTCTTATCATATATACCGACGGCAGATGGCGCAAGACTGGCGATAACCTGTCGCCCCGATGCCAATAAACCGCGAACTATTTCTACATCGCTGCGTACTTGTTTTGCTTTTTGCGGACAAATAGGCACACAACCGCCGCAACCGATACAACGCAGATGTTCAACCTCGGCATGACCACCCAACACACGAATAGATTTTACCGGGCAATAGCGCACACATTTATAACAGTCCTTACAATCAACTTTATTTATTGTTATCAGGTTCATTATTTACCACCTTGATTTCGTCAAACAGTTTCCGTGCTGCGTCTAAATTAGGAACAGAATATATTTTTCCATCTATCTCAACAGATACGCCATCACGGCAATTTTCTTTACAGAATGCGCCGCAAACAGTGATATTATCAGTTAATCCATCCTGACGAACCATTGCGGTGAAGGCGTCGAGGATGTTATATGCACCTTTCAAAAAACAACTGGAGCCGATGCACACTTCGATTTTACTCATCTTTTGTACTCCTTTTTCGTTTGTTATCTGTTTTTTGTTTATTAACGTGCAGCTTTCGCGACAACACTGCTAACCCGGATGAAAGGTCTTCGTTCTGGACAATGATGCCTTCTGGCACTTTCAGGGTAGCAGGAGTAAAGTTCCATATCGCCGTTATTCCGCCGCGAACCATACGGTCAACCGACTTTTGCGCTTCTTCTTCTGGCAGGGTGAGGATGGCTATTTTAACGTGCATTCTTCGTGCCAATTCAGATAGTTTTTCAATCGGTAATATCGGTTTGCCATGAATAGTTGTGCCAATTTTCCGCAAATCATTATCAAATGCGGCAATAATCTGAACCCCGGCGCGTCCCAACCCTGAATATCCCATTAGTGCGGCTCCCAGATTGCCGGCACCGACCAGAAATGCTTCGCGTTCGTTATTCCACCCCAAAAAGTTTTCAATGGCTGCAATTAACTGTTCAATAGGAAAACCAATACGAGGACGGCCCACCACACCGGTGCTGGCAAGATCTTTGCGCACTTGTACAGGATCAAGCTTCAGCATGTCTGCGATCACCGCACCACTAATATCAACAGCACCATCCTGATGCAACTGGCGCAGGATATGCAGATATCCCGGCAGTCGCTTAATAGTAGGAATCTTCGCCGTTTTCTCGATTCGATTGACCATATCGCCCCCAGATAAATGAACGAATCATTAAGACTTGGACAGGAATAAGATATGTGTAGATTTTGAGGATATTTTATTGTCAGACAAGGCGTGTCATTCATACTTTATCAGGATAGATAAACGTGAAAGACAGAACGATGTATGTCGATAAAAGATTTCAAAAGGTGCCATATAATATTTTTGGTCAAGTCTTTATATATCGATATTTTTTTATCAATATATAACATGTGGTGGTATAAAGTCAAGAGGGGGAGGGGAAGAAGAGAGAAGTGTGAGGAGAGAAGAGAGAAATAATTACTAATTACGAATTACGAAATTTCTAACTCCTTGATGCTTGCTAATAAAATCGATTTCAACCGAAAACTGAAAACTGAAAACCGAACACTAAAAACTTAAAAAAATATTTAATCGGTTTAACAGGAAATGTAAAAGTTTTGTTTAATAATTGGTAAGACAATAATTTTGACATCAATTTTGAAGGACATTTATATGAAAAAGTTTGAAACTATTCGTTTTACAAACGGTTTATCGTTTGACCTGATGTTCGATGGTGAACGTTTTATGGGTCTTGGCGAAGTTCGGTATCAGCATAAACAGTTGCGGTCGGCACAGTTGCCGTGGATTGTTTACACCGAGTCTGAACATGGCTTTCGGTTTGAGCCGAACCGGCTGATTAATGTTGAACGCGATGGCGATGCTGTCACCTTGATATTTGCTGGCGATGGCACCTGGCTGCCACGATTGCAGGAAGCCGACGCGATGGGCGATTGCCGTGTTGTAACACGTCGAGTAGAAAATCCGTCGGTTACTTTCAAGTGGTCATTCCGTCCAATTACTGAAGAAATATTTGGCAATACATGGCCGGGATTAGCTATGAAGATTGCGGTTGAGGCTCCTGGCCAGCCGATTCATTGGTTAATTGAAGACACCACATGGGAATTGGGTGGCATCGCAAAAGGTTGCACACTTATCCAGCAGGATGTATCTGCAATCGACCTTGAGCAAACAGTGAAAGAAGGTAGTGCATTTTCCACTATCGAAAAGTTTTTTACCGATGGCTGGGGTGGGGCATACCCAATGGATATGCTGCCACGTTGCGCCGGTTCAGCACAATGCGACTTTCAGGTTAAAGATAATATGGCAATGTTTATATATGCTGAAAGACCGGGTTTAACCCGTTCGCGTATAGATAAATTTGCCAATGAAGATGTCATACATTATATTGACCGTCCTTTCTTTAAATTAGGCGAATCAGTCAGCGCGCCAGAGCGAAAGTTAGTAGTTTTTCAAGCTGGGCAAACGCTGAAAAAGCATGAATGGCGCAACCTGTGGTTGGATGCATTCACATTTACTCGCCAGCGAATTCTTGCAGAATATGACTTTCAGTTGGAAACCCCGCGTCCTTCGCTTCACTCCCACCTGTGGGATGACGACTTGAAAGCGCGTGGTGCTAACTGGACTAATGATTTGAAGGATGCTTTGCCAGCTTATAGCAAATTAGGTTATCGCGATGTATTCACACACGGGGTATGGGATTCCATCACCAGCGACCCCAAACTTACCAGTGCGGATGGCAATATATGTTGTCCGTATCGTTTTCGTTATGCAGAGATGTTTGGCGGCGATGCTGGGATGAAAGCGTTGGGCGATGTCGCAAAAAGTGTGGGAATGGGGATATTCCAATGGTACAGCTTCCACCTTTCAAAACTTGCTCCGATATGGAAAGAACATCCAGAATGGGTACTGCGTGAGGCGAATGGCGATCAGTATGACGCCAACTATGGTAGTTTATGGGCGGGCAGGTTGAATTCTCCCTATGGACAATGGTTTGAGTCAGATATCAAACATTCTTGCACTGCCGCCGGAACCGCAGGTATTTTCTGGGATTCTTATCAGAATCTCGGTTTAACAGCTGTTGACTGGGGTTCGCCGGATAAATGCCCGCAGGCTGATATCATTTGGGATATGCAGGCACGCCAGCAGAAGGTGGGACTACGCCATCGCTGTGAAATAACTACAATTTTCGGTGTCAGCCAGGTTTCCATGTTCGGTTTTGCCGCCGATAAGTTCCGTCGTCGCCTTTGGGATGATGCAGTTGCCGGAGATTGGGCTTTCTCGTTGTTGGATACTTCGCCGGGATTTTTCTCGAATACTTATGCATTCGGTAGCGGCAGGTTAGATGCTGATCAATATTTCTGGCTCACCGCTCATCGATGTATTCCCGGTGTAGGTGCACGTCCCTGGGAATCATCAAAACACGATGGAGGCAGTCCACGAATGCTGCCTGGTGGCGACCAGGTAGAAGAGTTTGCCAGAGTTAATCATATATTCAACAAATGCGAACCGCTGATGCATAGATTAAGATTAACCGAAGGCGGAAACTACGTTATCTGGGAAAACGAATCCGGTCAACCATCAGTAGTGTGGGCATTTAAGGATGTTGAAGTGAATATTGCCAAGCCATTCATCGCGAAATCTGGTGAGGTGTATGTAATTGGTGAAGATGGCGTAGTTGATGAATTAAAAATTTAAAATTTAAAATAGCAAATTGTAAATTTATCAGATATAAACCTGATAAATATTATTTTAATGAAAATGTTGAATGACGTGGTAGGGGAGCTGTCCCCAGCTCCCGCGACAGCGTTTTTTTAATAAAGACGAACCGGTTGTAACGACAAAATATGGTTATTAATTATAACACCACGCTAAAAAATCTGTCGCTATTATGCTAATCTACATCATTATCACGATTCATCGCGGGAGCTGGGGACAGCTCCCCTACCACTACCGAATGTTTCTGAATTAAAGAGTGCACAAATATGCACCATTTCTAAAATTTGCATGATGTGTATGAAGGTGAAGAAGGGAGCAGATGGTGGTATAGTTAATCATCCCCCTCCTTATTCTTTGTGGTAAAATCAATGGGAGATTTTTATTATGCGTCTTTTTATTGCAATAGAATTATCGACAGAAATACAGGTAGAAAACAATCGTCTATCGAGAGTAATCGGGTTGTATGAATATCCGGGGGTACGGGTTGTTCCTGCTGAAAAACTTCACCTTACTCTGAAGTTCATTGGTGATTTTGATAACCGTAAGATACCGGAATTATGTGTTGCGATAAGGAAATCAATTATTGAAGTACCACCATTCATGATTACTCTCGGTAGTTGCGGGGTATTCCCACCGCGTGGTGATTTTAGCGTGGTATGGACTGGCGTCAACGATGAAACTGGCATGTTAAGAAATCTGGCAAAAAAGATAGATGAAACTTGCATTCAGTTTGATGTTCAGAAAGAAAAACGTAGTTATACACCACATTTTACAATTGCACGGGTAAATCGTGAATGCCGTGATTCTGAT
>JBIJDE010000508.1:0-3744 GCA_044344305.1 Armatimonadota bacterium | reverse complement strand
TAACAAGGGTTTGGCAAAATGGGGGCAATAGTGCTAAATTTGAACATTCGTACGTCTTTCAACATTTGTGGTTAATTGAGCATTTGTGCTTCGATTTCCCCCACTTCGCCAAGCCCCAAACCGTTACCTCACCACCCCCTTCAACCACACCTGTGTCTCTTCATCCACCGACCACACATAACACCCCTTCATACCACGAGTCATGAGGGTGCGATAGGTATTTTTGATTATGAGTTCTGCCATTTGCTGACCTTTGGTTGGGTTTTCTTTTAAAAGTTTTTTCATGCCGAAAACGCTTTTGTCAGATCGGGCTCGGTTGTTTGATTGGCAAACCCATTCACCATTTCTGATTACTAAGTCGTTGCCCATAAGTACTCCAACATAGTCTACTTCTAAGCCTTGGCAAGTATGTATACAGCCAATCTGGTTAACCGATTCCGGACTAATAATCCAAAGCATTCCATCTTGTGTGAGATTCCATTGTTTAGCAAAACTGTGTTCTTCGATAACAATGTCCATCGCATTTTTATCTTTCTTAGAATTCCATGGCCAGCAATACCCTGCAACCGTTCTAGCTCTATTATTAATTGAATTTAACGCAACTATTTTTTCTTGTAATTCGTTCGGACTATCCATTACTTGGAAGTCATATGCTAATTCCTTAATGTCCAAATTTGCAGTAGGACGAATGCCTAGCATATTATCTAACCAAGCGATATATCCATCGCTACCATTACACCTAAATTGACTTTCTAATTGTCCGAAATGAATTTTAGCACCCAGTCTATTTGCCCAAAGTTCAATTTCATCGCTTCTGCCAATATCATTCATAGTTACTCGTTGGTCTTCATCAATAAAAAAAACAGCACACTTGCTGGCTTCAATTATTTCTTTTATTTGATTTTCACCAAGATTACCATATAATCCACTCTTATAATTTAACCGATGTGCTTCATCTACAATCAGTGCATCGAATTTATTGTTTTCTTCATTTACATAAGAGCCACTACCTTTGAAAAGACTATTTACCCAGGTCTTCCCATGGTAGCCAGATAATTTGCTTGCATATACTTCACGTGGAGCGGAGTTCTTACTCACGTACTGCACTAGTTTTCTTTCTTTGGTTAGGGTTGCTAATAATTGCACAGCCACCACCGATTTCCCTGTTCCCGGTCCACCTTTTATCACAATCACATTTTTCTTTTTAGCAGTAGATTCAGCAATGATTTTTTTTGCATACTCAAACATGATCTTCTGATCATCAATCATCACAAAAACCTCATTCCCACTAATCATTTTATTGATACTATCTGCAAGAGTTTTTGATGGACGAATTTGTCCATTTTCGATACGATACATGATATTCGTTGTGTCGCCATGCTTAACATATTTCTTAATAAAATTAGATAGCTTGATTACATCTTCTTTAATAAAAAGAGGAGCAAGTGTTAAGTACCGATCGTAGAATGGGCTTTTAAGGTCCTCTGCATTTTCGCAATTATGTAAAAATGCACAAGCTTGTAAGGTGATGTTATTATTGTAAACTTCTTCGTTAAAACCATTCAATAATTCAGCATAACTCCAAGCTTGGTAACTTGGGTGGCTAACTGTTCGAACTGCATTCCCTACATAGGTTTCAACAACACCATCCATATTAGTACTCTTTGCAGTTTCCCATTGTTTTAATTCAATGATTACCGCACAATCGTTTTTGTCTTCGTTTTTTCCAGATATAATAAAGTCAATACGCTTACTGGTATTGGGTACTTGGCATTCTATACTGATTTTTGCGTCATTAGGTATTTCAGGGTCATCCAACACATTACGCATGTATTGCATAGAATTCTTCCATGAAAGCACTTCGTTTTTACTGGTATGACGACCTAATTTTTTCTGGAAATTATCGTGAATGATGTAGTCGATTTGACTTTCACGAACGTGATTCATAAAGGTGTTTTTGTTCTCCTGATAGATGATCATAATTCGTTGTACTTATCGGATTTCCCTTTCGCTTTTTCCACAGGGTATTTTAAAGCATTCTGTGAAATTTTATCCTCTACAATTTTTATGATGTCAATATTATAATGATGGGAGAGAAGTATAGCATAAGCAAATACATCAGCTAATTCTTCCTTTACTTTTTCGAGGTTTGCATCTTCAGGGTTTTTCCACAAGAAAACCTCCAACAACTCAGCCGATTCAATAGATAAGGCCAACACCAAATCTTTAGGATTATGGAATTGCTCCCAATCTCGTTCATCTCTGAATTTTATAAGTAGTTCTTTGATTCTATCTAAATCACTCATGAAATAAAGATACTTTTTTTAGTTTAAAATTGTAAGTTTTTTAGAATTTCGAGAATAATATTTGTTCAAATTGTTCAATTTAACTCATTGTTCAAATTTATTAACATATTATCTCATTAACATATTAACAAATTATTTGGAAACCCCTCCGGGGTATGCAAATGTGCAGATTAGTAAATGCGAAAATGTGTAGATGCGAAAATGCGTAGATGAGTAAATGCGTAAATGCGAAGGGTCGAACTGTCGAAGGGTCGAACTATCAATCACGATTTTCTATTTTCTATTTTCTATTTTTTCACGAGCACCTCGTCTTACATCGAGGCAGGCACGAGTCCCGGACGTGCGGGAAGCACACCCTGTCTGCCGATAGGCTGGGAATTACCAAGTATAACAACTTAGAATTTAGAACTTAAAATGAATTGTTCAAATTACATTAACATATTATCCCATTAACATATTAACATATTCAGCGCAGCTGTTACTTCCCTATACAAAACTTGCTAAATATATTCTCCAACAAATCATCCGTACTAATCGAGCCGGTAATTTCGCCGAGGTAGTGGAGGGCTTGTTTGATGTCCATGGCGAGGAAGTCGGAGGTAACGGGATTGTGGATGCCATCGAGAACTCGTTCTAAGGCGTCGCAGGTTTTTTGCAAAGCTTCTACGTGGCGAATATTGGTTAAAATGGTTTCGTTGGCGTTCTCCGAATAGTGGATCATGTCCAGGAGTTTTAATTCCAGCTCAGGGATGCCGATACCTTGTAAGGCCGATATGGTAAGGCTTTCCGGGTGGATCGCCTGATTGCCTCGGTCGCTTTTATTGGCTACCAATAGCAATTGTGAATTATTTTTAACTGTGATAAGTTCTAAGTCCGTTTTTATTTGCTCGAGTTCGTGTCCATACGTTTCGTGCGCATCATACAAATATAAAATGATGGCCGATTGGTTGATTTTTTCGAACGTGCGTTCCACGCCCTTGGCTTCAATAATATCTTCGGTATCGCGAATACCAGCGGTGTCTATAAAACGAAAAGAGATGCCCTGTATGCTAATTTCATCCTCAATGGTGTCACGAGTAGTCCCGGCGATTTCCGATACAATAGCGCGCTCCTCATTGAGCAAGGCGTTCAATAGTGTTGACTTTCCTACATTGGGTTTACCGGCAATAACCACAGGTACTCCTTTTTTTATTACATTTCCTAATTCAAACGATTTAATGAGGCGCTTTAGCACCACCACAATCTTTTCAATTAAGGTTTTCATTTGATCTCTATTGGCAAACTCCACATCCTCTTCCGAGAAATCGAGTTCCAGTTCCACGAGGGAAGCAAAATTTATTAGTTCCTCACGCAATTTCTTCAGCTCACCAGAAAAACCACCACGCATTTGCTGCATCGCTACCTTATGTGATGCTTCCGAACTCGAAGCAATCAAATC
>JBIJDE010000506.1:0-3753 GCA_044344305.1 Armatimonadota bacterium | reverse complement strand
TGCCAGAAAAATAATACCTCACACTTTAAAAATTGAAGTTGAAGTTACTACAATAGAAATGGTTTATGAAGCATTAGAAGCAAAAGCGGACATAATAATGCTGGATAATATGAATACTGAAATGATGACAGAAGCTGTTAAAATTATTAATCATCGCGCATTAACAGAAGCATCCGGCGGGGTAACACTTGCAACTGTACGCGAAATAGCTGAATGTGGCGTTGATTTAATATCTATTGGAGCTATTACTCATTCTGTGATAGCAATGGATATCTCATTAGAAATAGAATAAAGGGGAAAAGAAATGGCATCTAAAATTACTGCACAATTGTATACAGTAAGAGATTTTGTGCAAACAGAAGAAAGCTTTGCAACATCCATGAAAAAGCTCAAGGCATTTGGATTTGAAAACGTTCAAGTATCAGGAATAGGACCTATTAATTGGGCTACAGTTGCTTCTATTTTACAAGGTGAAGGTATGAAGCCGGTTATTACCCATATTGGATTAAACCAGTTACAGGATGATATTGATGAAGTAATCGCACGACATCAAACTCTGGGGTGTGTTAATGTTGCAATTGGCAGCATACCTGGTGATTACCAGAATTACGAAGGTTATCTAAAATTTGCTAAAGAAGGTACAGATATCGGAAAAATATTAGCCAAGGCAGGTATGACATTCAGTTATCATAATCATTCTTTTGAATTTCAGAAATTCAATGGTAAGACCGGTCTTGAAATAATTTACGATAATAGTGATCCTAAATATTTACAAGCTGAAATTGATACATATTGGATACAGCATGGCGGTGGCGATCCAGCAGACTGGATTAGCAAAATGAAGAACCGCATGCCAGTAGTTCATTTTAAAGATATGCTGGTTTATTCTGATGGACCAAGTATGGCAGAGGTTGGAGAAGGTAATTTAAATTGGCCGCGTATTATTGATGCTTGTATTGAAGCTAATGTTGAGTATTATGCAATTGAACAGGATGTTTGCCGACGAGACCCATTTGAAAGTTTAAAAATTAGTTTTGATAATCTTAAAAAGATGGGCGTAGAATAGTCTTTTCAAAAATGGGTATGTAGATAATATTGAAAAGTAATGAATTAATATATTTAAATGATGCAGCAACAGCATGGCCTCTTGCACCGGGTGTAACAGATGCCATGCTGTCTTCGTTATCACAACCAATAAGTTCTGCTGGTCGTGGTGAAGAAATTCTTAATAATAGTTGTGAATTATGTAGAAAAACGATTGCACGATCTATAAATATTCAAAATACTAATCAGATAATACTTACTCAAAATGCGACTCACAGCTTAAATATTGCCATATCAGGTTTAGATGCCAGATTTTTAAAAAAAGTTATAACTACTGTTTTTGAACATAATTCAGTATTGCGGCCATTACGATATCGCATCAAAAAAGAAGGTGGAGAATTAGTAATAATTGGCCTGAATGAAGATGGTGAACTTGATGTAGAAGGTTTTGAAAAAGCAATTAAAAATTCAACATTAGTTGTTATTACCCATGCTTCTAATGTAACAGGATACATTCTTCCAATAAATGAACTATTTAATTTTGCAAAGAAGAATGGTGTTGTAACGATACTTGACGCAGCACAAACATGGGGAGTTATTCCTGTAATTCCTAATGAACTTCATGCTGATATTATTGCGTTCACAGGTCATAAAGGTATGCGGGGTCCTACAGGAACAGGTGCTTTGTATATCGCTGAACATGTAGATATTGAACCTGTCTTTTCAGGTGGCACAGGTATCTGGAGTGAATTAGGATATCAACCAGTTGAAATGCCTATCAGACTTGAAGTTGGCACACCAAATGAACATGGATTTTCGGGGTTAAATGCTGCAATAAATTGGAATATTATCAATTTTGAAAAACAAGCCGTAAATTCAAATTATCTACACAATAAACTCATTTCAGAGCTTCAATTAATTAATGATGTTAAATTATTTGGCATGACACCCAGCACTGATAAACTTCCAATAGTTTCATTCCAAATTAATAATTGGCCGGTTGAAGAAGTTGGTCTTATTCTTAATAATAGTTTTAATATTAAATGCCGAACAGGTTTGCATTGTGCTCCTTTAATCCATAAATATTGGGGCATTTCAGAAGGAACAATCAGGTTTTCATTATCAGGTTTTAATACTGAAGATGATATTGATTCTGTGATTTCTGCAATTAGGACAATAATCAGATGCAGATAATAGAAACCACTGTAATGGAAGATTGTTTAAAGGGGACATTGACTTTACTATATCAATTTGATGTTGCATGGACAAAAGATGATATCATTAAGTTATGCTCGTTAGGACAATTAGATTATTTTGATGATTTCCCTCGCCCTTTCTTTAGATTTAAATCACCAGAAGATGTACAAATTAAAGGAGTTGAAGGAGATTTCACCTGCCGAATAATATACCCGGCAGGAGAGAGAGATAGGATTCATGCTGAGTTTGAACAGAAATTACAAAAACTACTTGATTCTAATTAGTCATTAATAAACGCTTCTAATGCAGCGATGGCATTTTCAGTAGGAGTTTCCGGTTGTAAAGGTTTGGCTGGTGCCATTAAGTATCCCCCACCATTGCCCATTTCTACCTTCATCATATTTATTGTTTTAGTTATTTCATCAGGCGATCCAAATGGCAATAATGATTGACTTCCAATACCACCCCAAAAACAGATATCTTTTCCATACTTCTTTTTCAACTCCAATGGATTCATATTTGCTGCTTCTGGTTGAACACTTTCCAATACGTCCAAACCTATTTCAATCAAATCTGGAATAATATCCGCTACCGACCCACAGCTATGACACATGGTAATTTTTCCAGTTGCATGAGTCGCTTCAAAAAGCTTTTTCCAGCGTGGTTTTAGAAATTCTCGCCATCTTTCCGGCCCTATAATTACACCGCGTTGGTCACCCCAATCATCTCCAAATAATATTCCATCCGCAGGTAAATCTGCATTGTATTTTATGAAACTTAAATATAGTTCACATAATTTATCTAATGCTTCATTTACAAAATCAGGTTCATCCATAAAATCAATCAAGATATTTTCAAAACCGCGCAAGTTCCAACTACGTTCAAATAATCCCCACCCAAGACTGGAAAAAATGAAACTTTCTTTACCATATTTTTTACAATCTGCAATTCCAGCAGCTTTTGCTTCAGGCCTGTAAAATTTTTCAGGATTGGGGAAATCATACCCCTTCAATGATGGTTCACTTAATGGTACATGTTCTAAATGCCATGGTCGAATATCTACTCGCCAAATACCGCCATAGTCGTCCATGTCATGACTATCATCAACTTTTGTCATTGCATTAGTATCGACAGCCATCAGGCTACGAAAATATGGTTTAATTTTCTGTTTCCAATCAGAATTTCCATAGTATTCATTTATGCGTTTCTCAACATCAATTTCCATTGGCAGGCTATAAGGCACAGGATATACTTCCTGGTGTCTTATAGCGGCTAATACAGCATCTCGTGGTGTCATATATTTTCCCCTTATATCAATGTGCGACTTCATCTGGACGGACTCGTGAATGTAATCCTGGCCAGACGTTAAGTTTATTTAGAATATCTTTTCTCGTCATACCATTATTCTTTAACACGCCAGTATGTGCAATTAAGATATTTTTTAAATCATTCAATACATCTTCATATTTTTCATCATTAAATAAATTATGTTGTTCATACTGATCTTCTTTA
>JBIJDE010000504.1:0-3770 GCA_044344305.1 Armatimonadota bacterium | reverse complement strand
GGAAGGAGGAATCACCACCGATGATTACACCCCATCGAGGAGTATTATCACCAAATATTAATGAAGTGTGTAATGATATCCATGATTTACCTAACAGGTCATTTAGTTCCTGATCTGCAATTAACTGTTGAGATATATCATCAAGCTCAGAACCTCTATTAGAAATATCTTTCACTAAATCACCAACAATAATAGTTAATCTATCAGCAACTTTGGAGTCACTCTTAATTAGTTTCCAATCATTATGAGCTAACATTTTACGAAGATCATTCCAAGATTTTTTATCTATTTCTTTCTGTGCCCACATTTTTTTATTTGCTTCAATCATTGAATGTGCGCGAGCTTCTTCATCTTTTGATACTTTTGAATATGTCAGAGGATTTCTAAATAATTTTTCCCAATATAATCCTTGTTTTCTCCAAAGTTCAATATCAATATTTATCAATTCTACTTTTTCTTGTGCTTTAACCCTCATTCTACGAATGGGCTCATTAAGTTTGGAGGCTTTTTGCAGCATATCTGCCTGATCAGTATTTTGTAAAATATCCAACATTTTATTGTTAAATTTTATTTCATTGTCGAACGATTTTTTTCGTGTCTCTAACTTCCCAAGGTCTTCTTTAGTTTCCAAGGCACGGTAAAACATGCCGGAACCCATGTGTCCATTACTTTGACCATCGAAGAATGCTAACAATATATCTCTACGAGGACGATTCTGTTTGAAAAATTCTGCAAGTGCCAGAACTGAAGCACAATTTGCTGCTCCACGTGCACCGGGAGTGCGAAAAGGAACTTCACCCCAGGTGTCTAAGTTTGCGCTAATCAATAACACCTCAGGCTTTTTGATTCCTTCAAATACCGGGTTACTGCCTTTTATAAATGCGAAAATATTTCTACCCTTAGCATATTTCCATTTTACGGCAGCATGAATTGTGACCTTCATCCCATTACGAAGATCAGATTTATTACCTTCATAATAATACCGTGGAAGATTAGCCTGGGATTCAACATAATGACTTTGCCAGGACTGAGAAACGCCATCTTTAACAAATATAACGGCTTTTGCGCCAAGACGAAAAGCACGTAACCATGATGCACCACAATTATAATTTAAAACAACAATTTTCCCAGATGGAGATATCTTACCATATGATTCAAGGTTACCATTTCCTGCATAAACAATTTCACCGGTAATGCCATCAGGTAAAGTAGATGGAGTAATGATTCCATCTGGACGCATTGGTTGAATATCTAATTTATTTTTGCCATTTACAGGAAGACCTTCTATCTCTAAATAACATTTACCTTTTGGATCAGTTAAACTAAGAGTTGGATATGGTTGCTCAACGACCTTAACGCCAATTTGTTTTAAGCGCGTTTTAATATAATCAGCAGCCTTATTATACTCTGGCGACCCAGTTAATCGATGTGGACCAGACGCAATAGCTGCCGTATCAATAGCAAATTGATCAACTGCAAGCGCGGTAACAGCACTTAACGTTAAAGCACTAATAATAAGTGCAAGATAAATAATTGTTTTTTTCATAATTTTAAAATCCGTCATATTTCTCAACTGGAATAAAAAGTTAAAATGTTTCATTGTTAATGGATGCAACTTCAATTGTGACCTCGTCACGGCGTGCAACTCTTTCGACTTGACCATCTCGAATCCAGATGAGTCTGTCGCAAAGGTCAAGCATACGTGTATCGTGGGTAGCGCAAATAATTGTAACGCCTCTTTCTTTATTCAGACGCTGAAGGATATCAAGAATTTCACGGCCTGTCTTAAGGTCAAGGTTTCCTGTAGGTTCGTCACAAAGTAAAATTGTAGGTAAATTAGCCATTGCGCGCGCAATAGCAACACGCTGTTGTTGACCGCCAGACATTTCGATAGGTCGATGGAACCATCTATCTTTCAAACCAACTAACTCTAACAGAGACATGCCTCGTACCCTTGATTCATCAGGAGATACACCAGCGAATGCCATCGGAGCAGTAACATTTTCAAGAGCAGTCATGTATTGAATCATATTAAATTGCTGGAAAATATATCCAATTTTTCTACACCGCAAAAACGCGAGTTCTACAGCAGTCAACTGGGCAACGTCTACTTCATCAATAAAAACGCGGCCACTTGTTGGACTATCAAGTCCTCCGACCATATTAAAGAAAGTTGACTTGCCAGAACCGGAAGGACCCATAATAGCGATAAACTCGCCAGTATAAATCTCACAGTTAACACCACGCAACGCGTGAGTTAATACCTCACCCATTTGGTAAGTTTTTTGCAGATTAACTGTTCTGATAATAACCCTTTGCTTCTCAGTTGAATTCTCATTTTTTGAGACTTCACTGCCTTGAAACACAGAATTTAAAGTATCATTGCTCATAATTTTCAACCCACATTTAAGATAATCCAGTTTTACTCTATTCGCATAGCTTCCATAGGAGCCAAACGAGCTGCTATGTAAGAAGGATATACACCTGCCAGCGCTGCAAGTACAATACCTACAATCAACGAGAAGAAAAATCCTTCACCCCATGCCAACCACGGAAATGCACCTGTGAATACAGTTCCAAATGAAACAGCCATTCGACCGAAACCGATAATACTACCGATTACCGCCCCAATAGCCCCACCTATTAATCCTAACAAACCGGCTTCCATAACGAATAAAGCCATAATAAATCCATCTAATGCACCGAGACATTTTAATGTTGCAATTTCTCGGAATCTTTCAGTTACAGACATTAACATCGCATTGCTGATACCTACTGCACAAACTAATAACGATACAATAATGAGCCATGTCATCCTAACGCCTAAACCCATCAAACCGCCACCAGCATCCATACAAGCCTGAGCAGCTTTACCATTAATTTCTATTTCACGTCTATACTTAGCCAAATCAACAATTCGCTGGGTTGTTAATCCTGTAACATCAAGTTTCTCAGTCTGCATAGCATTCAATAAAAATTCAGCATCACCAGAATAACGTAAACCATTCCAAACATTTGCAGTTTTTACTTCACCCGGCTGTTTATAAATTCTTGCTGCTATTCTCTGACGAACTCCAATTAATGACATAGCTTCATCTATACGGCGTGTATCTTTTTGATTTAATGCCTGAGCAGTTACCATATTGCCAACTTCCGAAGTAAAACTGGTGAACCCGATATTGCGAATAGTTTCACCGAAATTAGCAGATGATTCACTTAAAGATTCATCAATTGGTTTCCCTTGAGATGCTATCTTTATATTTTCAATACCATTATTATAACCTGCAATAATTTTTTCTGTAATTTCATTATAATTAGGTTGGTCAAGGTTCCATTTTTTTAATACTAATTCAAACAATTCATCCTGGGGTAAACGGGCAGCTTTAATAGTTTTTATTTTTTCATCAAAACGTTTTTTATTTTCTGACCCTGGACTTAATCGAGAAAAAATACCTACACCGCTTGCATCGCTAACTAATACACGTCGGTAACCATAATTTAAATCATCAAAGAAATTTAGATATATTACTGCATCTTTACTGAATTGACGATAATTATCTGCTTGCTGTTTATCTAACCCACCCATTGCCTGAACTTCACCTATTAACGGATCATCATCTTTAGTATTTGCAAGTTCCATCAATAGATTTTCAGGAGTAATTGGTGAGGTGAGACGATTCATCCAACGCGTTGCAGCAAGTTGTTGACGAATAGCTTCACGGCTTGCTGTTTGTACTGCTTTCTTGCTGATCCCTTCACACAATGTATTC
>JBIJDE010000503.1:0-3791 GCA_044344305.1 Armatimonadota bacterium | reverse complement strand
TGATTTTTTTTGCTTATTTAATCGTTAGTGCCATGATGCGGCCATCAGACAAGGCTACTATTAACTTTTCATTCAGCCATGTTATGCAAGAGATATCTTGGGGGAGCATTTGCTGGGTTTTCAGGGTTCCTGTGGTGTCGAATACCTGCAGTGCGCCACCCCAATAGCCGATTGCTGACAGCGCTTTTGCATTAGCGACAGCCTTTGGCACTTTGCTGGTCAAGAGTTTTTCTTTTGGCAAGGTTGATATATTAACTGGCGTTTTCGTAAGTGTGGGTATGGTATCCAGCGTCTTTTGACCGGTTATTTTACCGTTGGCGTCTATTGTCATTTGGGATCCATCGAGACATAAGGCAACCAGTTTTCCGCCTTCAACCTGTATAGACGCGGCGCGGTCGGGTAGTGCGGCTTGCCAGGCAATGCCGGCTTCCGGGATGCGTTTTGATGTTTTTACCGCTTCGACAGTGGCTTTGATTGGCAATGCAAGCGGGGTTAGCGGATCAAGACCGGATGCCATTTCGTAGATAGAACCGATTGCTTCCGCCATTCCCTGCGCGTCGTAGGCGATGGCAGTGATTGACTCGGTCTGCTGTTTAACTACATCGCTCTGCCATGCCAGGTAGCCGCGGCCAATTCCCGGGAATGTCTTCGCGTCTGGCTTATACGGCAGTACCGGTCCCCATTGCCCGATATTCACAATACCGTTGATGAGGACGTTATCCTGCGGATTGCCAAGCAGAATGGAAGTACCCGGCACGTTGAAACCACCCGGTCCTACCCAGGTTTTTTTGCCTTCAGCAGGTGCGGATTCCGGTCCGCTTACAGTTGCTGCGGTAACAATGGTGCAACGTACACCCCAAGGTTTCAATACTTCTGCCAACCGGTCAGCAGCGGCATTATTAAACTCGCTGGTGCCTTTGACGATAGTGATTTCTTTGTGGGTGCGGAAGAAGCGATAGATATTCTCCCGGTCATTGCCAAAGAATACAGCGCGCTGGGTAGAGCCGCAGAGTGCGCCGCATTGAGCCGCTGGCTGATAAGCAAACTTCGCGATGCCTTTGCTATTGTTCAATAATTCGGTGACTTCCACTGTCCACTGTCCCGCCGGGTCGTTAGCCGCCATAGGCAGATTAATGGCGCAAATTCCCTGGTCGGTAGCGCGGTAGATATCATAACGAACTGCACCCTGTGGGTCGATAAGTTTCACCTGCAAAGGTGCGGAACCTACCAATATTTTGCCTTGGGTGTCTACCAGGGTGGCGATAACCTTCACATGAAGCGGATTTTGCGCTACGGTGAAGTCCTTGAATAAAATAGGGTTGCCAACCTGCACACCGCCGATAGGACGGGCTGTACGGGCAAAGGCACGCATCTCACCGGCACCAAAGCGGAATTTTCCAACTATTGCTTCGCGGGCAGCACCAAACTCGGTGACATTTCCACCGCGAACCGCGTCGTATACCGGTCGTCCATCATTAGGCAAACTGATGGTCGCCTGTGCTGCTTTGATGGCGTTCATATCCTCAATTTTCTCCAGTCTGGTTTCATCTGGAGTTGCGTTTACCGCAAACAGATACTCAATATCGCCATACGCCTGCCGGGAACCGATAACGGTAGATGATGAACATTCATAAATTGGTTTGACACCGATTTCTTTGCAACGGGCAGATAATGCCTGGGATAATTTGACTGCTTCCTTAAAATACGCTCCTGGGCGACGCTCCAGCAGTCCTTTTGTACGTCCTGCCTCGCCAGGATTGGCGAATGCCTTGGCAGCAACCTGGTTGACAGTCAATGGTGCTTCGGCACCCAGCATTTTTGCACCATTTATTTTAACAGTGCAATCATCAGTGAGAAAAACGATACCGCCGGCGGCAATATAACCTTCTACAGCGGCCTGTACTTTCGGGTCAAATGACTCAACGCCGGTGATGATGAGTGCCTTATGGTTGGCTGCCACGGTCCCGTCGAGTAGATCTTCTTCAACAACCGGGAATAACGGTATATGCGCCATTTTGCTGGCGAAATACAGTTCCAGTAATCGTTCATGTTGACCGGGGAAGTCCTGGAAGTTCATCATGTTTTTCACTTGCGCATTGATATTCTGCGACATTGAGTATAGTACTGCCACCTCGCTGCGGGTTACCGGCATCGTGGTGAACACAGTACCCAGTCGCGCCATCATTTTATTAGTTTCGACTACGCCATCTGCCGATGCCAGCTTATACGGGTCATGGGCAGCATTGGGCGGTTTGCTGATTCCCTGTAAATTAGTAATGAAGGCGAGATTCTGTTCCAGTCGATATAACAGCGGGTTCATGTCCCACCAGGTAGGCAGATACCATGTCGGTTTTTGCAAGTCGCGGATACGTCCCATTTCCTGGTAAAAAGCCTGGTTCAGGAATCCGCCGGCGTAATCATCATATCCGCCGTGACCGCTGATGACGCCAAGATTTCGTACTATATTGAAATAATACCCATCGCCAAATGCATGCCAGCCGTAGACACTTTGAGTAGCAGAGATAAAATCTGGACGAATGAGGCTGACTCCATAGGCGGCATCTTTCCAGGCGGCCTGCATGAATGATTGTTTCCAACGCACAAAATCAGCCCATTGGGAAACCTTCTCGGGATTGTCTGCTTTAACGTCATTATATTGCAGTGCTTCTTTGTCAAATGCTGATTTAAAGGCGCGATCCTGTGCGGGAACGTTGTGACCGGTGAATTCTTTAGTTCTGGGATTATTCCACCATGTCAGTCCCGGCTCATCGTAGAAATGCACGCCAATGACATTTGGGCTGGTGCGGTCTTTCAACGCCTGGCGTTCGACACGCACCCGTCCGCCGATTAAAACATAAGGGTCGGACCAGTCGCATTCCAACCGCATGTCCATTTGATGCGCGCCGCCCTGGGTACAGTTTCTCATGTAATCCATGCCACCGCGAATATTTGCATTCTGGTCATGTCCGCCATAACTAGCCAGGAGCAAGTTGAACCCCATACTGTCTTCCCCGAGAATTGTCTGCGCTGCGCCGTTAGTTGGGCAACCCCAATCAATGGTGCGGAAAGTACTTTTACGCAGGTGGCTGTATACTTCAATTTTTTGTTGGGCAGTCGTGCCATTTACCGCTACATCAACAGTATAATTGCCCGGTCGCAGCAGCCAGCCGTTAAGATGCAGGTGATCGGTAGTGCGCGCTTCTGTACCGACCAATGGAACTGCATTAACAGGGAAGCTAAATACCATTTTCCCCGTATCGTCGCCGGACACCGTCATAGTCAAAGTGTCTGCCGTCAATGCCTGCGCATTGCTGCGTACCACAGACAAATCAATTTGCTCATTGGTCTGATATGCCACGCGTCCGAGGGGAAGCAAAATTTGCACTTGGACTGCATGCGTTGCTGTTATAAATACAACAAGCAACAATACGGAAAGAAAACGAGACATGGTTTTTCTCCTGTTATTACTGTGCCGCGCCTGATTGTTTGGACACAACTTAAGCTCATGCCACTGCCTGTCGTGAGATTTCATTTTCGTAACTTTGTCGGGCTTCCAGCGGCGTCATAAAGCCCAACTTCTCTAACCGCCATAAGCGATTATAATTCTGTTTGAATAGTAGCACTGCATTTCGAACCTCGTCAATGTTGTGAAAGACGTGACCCCAAATTACCTGCTCTTTAATAGTTCGATTGAATCGTTCAACAACCCCATTAGTTTGAGGTTCTTCAACAAAACTGAAGCTGGGTTTAATACCCAACCGTTTGATTTCATTTTGAAAATGTTCGGAACA
>JBIJDE010000546.1:0-3377 GCA_044344305.1 Armatimonadota bacterium | reverse complement strand
CGAATTACCAGCTTTCTTATTTAAATAGAATGCTACCAAAGACTTACTTCGTTTATCATATTCGTATAAAATTCAATATCTGAAGAGTTCTTCTCATTTGCAATTACCTCACGTAGAAAACGTTTGATTAAAGGACTATGTTCTACAAAACTAATTATTACATCTGCACTATTTGTACGCGAATTTGATGTAATATCTAATATTTCTCGATAATAAGTTTTCATACCCATAAGTACTGCACCTCGGCAAGCTATTCTAAGATTTTGTTCTATACCGTTTACCGCTGGCGTAAAATATACAAATGGTTCATATTCTATTCTATAAATAACCGGTTTATCATCAATAGGAACTCCATTTGCAATCTGATCAAGTAGATTAAATATATCATCTCTCCCATATTTCACATCGGTTTCAAGTAATGCAATCAAAAATGGAATTATATACAATGATGCCTCAAAAAGACTGCCTTGAACAACTAATACATTATCAAGTAAAAAGTAACTTTCTTTTCGTATTTTTGGATTTTGATCGATTAATAAACGTAATGCTGACTTTACATATTGACCACCATGAAATTCTTCCCATGGCAATTTATCAACAATCAAAAATACATCATCAGGTGTTAATTTCATATTTTCTCCTTTAAAATTCTTGAGATACAAAGTATCCAAGCATTGAACTGATCTCAAAAGCACCAGGAAAATGTAAATAAGGATCAAATCGTCCCAATGGTCCAAACTTCTGTTGACAAAATGTACATGGCTCAAATCTATTATCATTTACTGGTCTGATACCTTTAGTAAATCTGCCATCACCAGGTAGTTTTATTTCTGCAACATCTTCTGCACAATATCTACCTATTTCATCAGAGATTTCTTTCTTACCAATTTCTATCTTACCTTTCCAGTTATATTTAGCAACCATCATTATTATTCTCTTTAATGCATTTCTGGACATTGTGTCATTCATCTTATCAACTTCTAATTCTAATTTTTTTGTTGCTCTGTATTTTAATATTTTATTTCCTGCATATCCACCGGTACGAGCACCACCCCATCCGCCTATTAAAGAACCCAAAATATTACCACATATTTTTTCATCACTACCATATCGTTCATGTATAACTTCATCAACATTCTCCCATGACGATCCTCTCGTTTCATTTCTATAATATATATTTATACCTAATTCAATTCCCTCAGCTACCAATAATACTACACTAGCACATATTGCTACAGGAATAATAACAGGAGCACCTGCGGCTGCAATACACGATATCCCTAATGAAATACCATATCCAATAATTATAGATTTTCCAGATTCAATACCAAATTCTCCCCAATTCCATGACAACCCACTCGGATCCACACTCCCAACCGGTGAATTCCCGCAGTACCCATAAAGATTCAACCCACCTTCGTACCCAATTGGGTCTTCGGTAAGCCACCTGCCATTTGCCGGGTCATAGTAACGCTGTAAGCAATAATAAAAACCTGTTTCTGAATCGTAGTAATAGCCGGATTTGGCGTTGTAACTATAAACCTCTTCAACGCCCGCCAGTGTATTCCCAAAGGCGTCACAAACATATACATTTTTCAAAGTTCCGTCGGCATTAAATCGTTGCGCGACCGTGCCTTGCTGGTCATAAGCATACCATGTGGTGGTATAGTTTGCAACAGTCAGGTCGGTTTCTGCGGTTCCTGAACTCACTTTTTCTACTCGTCCGGCAAGACCATCAGCCCCCCACAGGTTGACGGCTGAGACATAAGCCGGCAGATAATCATAAAATTGATAATAAAAAACCGGTTGCTTTACTTCGCAAAGCAGCAGGTCGCCTTCGTAAATATAATACGTCTTCTCCCACCCGGTACTCGCGCCACATTTCCACGCCCGTTTACCATCGGCGTAATACCCACATTCAAGGATAGTCGAATAATTGTCGGTATCAACCACCCGTGTCAACCTGTCTTCCATGTCATAATTCATGGTTTTGCCATTGTAGGTGGTTGGGTTGCCAGTATCAGAATTAAAATAGTAATTGCCATCGACATCATCAATTATCCGGTTATTAGCATCAAATGTCATGGTTGCCGCGGTTACCATCGTTTGACCGGGTAATTGCCGATCAATGCCAGTAAGGTTCACCCCAGAACCGGCAGTATCATAATTATAAACCATCTCCGACCAAGTTGTGGTGCCAGGCATGTCGCCGCCATACTTGTGAGTCTCGTTCGTTAATTGTCCACGTGAGTTATAATTAAAAGCAATATACCGCGAATCCTGCCAGTTCTGCACATTCAGAGAGCCATGGTCTACTTGCGCCTTATACGAATTCAGCCGCCCCTGCGAATCGTATACAAAAGCATTGAAAATAGATTTGACCTTGTTAGTCGTGTCAGTAAGATAATTAAGGGTAGGTTGCGCAATGTTGGTAATGCTGGTAAGTTTGCCTACTGAATCATAGTCAAAACAGGTATTAACTCTCCAATCGTTATTCGCGTAACCGCGTAAATACCCGGTAAGTCGACTATCTTGATTGTAATTATACTCAATATTACCATACGGCGAAGTGAGATTTTTCAAGTTCCCACTTTCATCAAATGACGAGATAAGTTCACTACCATTTGGCAACGTTATCTTATTACGATTGCCAACCCCGTCAAAGCCATAAGAAATATTGACCGAGAAAATAGAATTGAGAATATCATCTTTCACATAAAATCTTGTATTTCGATTTAGAACATTACCCAACCAGTCATAATTGTATTCCTTGACAATCACGTCGTCATCCCTGGTCTGGTCTTGATAAGTTAATGTGTAGGGACTGTTATAATGAAACGTAGTCGAAATTTGCGGGAACCAGTCATGTTCATCAGCTTTTTTATCTACAGAGATAACACGATTTTGTGAATCATAATCAAATGTTGTTTTACGTCTCTTTTTATCAATTATACTTAACAGTTGCCCCTGGTTAGTATATGAATATTCGTTGCATATCTCGAAATTATAATTGTTAATGGCACTATCATTCGGAAACTTGCAAGTAGTTATATCAAGTCCTGTTGGATTGTTCGATCGATAAGTAGTCAGGGTATTACCATCTTTATCATATACCACACACTGCGCCTTTGAAAATCCACCAGCAGCGGTTCCATCACTGTGCGTTAAGGTGATGATTGAATAAGTATTGGTAGTTCCTATCGGGATAACATCTGATGTTTTAACGAATAATTCCTCCAAATTACCATTACTGTTTTTCTTAGAGTTAACATATTCACACAAACTGCCGTCTTTTCGATATACATAATTTGTTTGTTTTACCCAATTTTCTTTATCATCTCCATTATACGTTGTCTCTTTCATTACCTGGTTAGATT
>JBIJDE010000133.1:0-10781 GCA_044344305.1 Armatimonadota bacterium | reverse complement strand
TGGCGGATGTAAACGCCTGCCAGCAGAATCCGGAACGGGCATGGTTGGTTAATGCGTTAGCTCCGAAATATTTGGCGCAGGCTGCTGATGGGATTAAAGCAACTATTGTTCATTTAAGCACAGATTACGTATTTAATGGTGAAAAGAGAGAACCATATATTGAGACCGACCAGACCGGACCAATTAATATTTATGGTGAATCAAAAGTTGCTGGCGAACAGAATGTGCTTGCGAATTGTCAAAACGCTCTCGTTGCAAGAACTGCATGGGTGATGAATCCACTTAAAAAAGGTTTTGTTTCAACATTGGTAAATGCTGCATATACAGGAACTATTGCGCTGAATTTTCAGACGAGTTCACCTACCGGGGTATATGATCTTGTGAAGATGATTAATCTCCTGATTAGTGAAAAACCTCCTTGTGGGATATATCATCTTGTTAATTCTGGTTATTGCAGCAGAATAGAAATGGCGACAGAAGTTTTTCGTTTGCTGAATGCACAAGTAGAGATAAATGATTTGCCGATTCATGAGCAAGGAGAACCGCGTCGTCCAGTCTTTTCCGCATTGGTGGCTGATTCCTGGAATAATCAAAACTTTCCGCCTATTCGGCCCTGGCAGGACGCATTGGCGGAGGTTGTTAAATCAATCCTTTCGTGATTTTTCGTGTATTTCGTGGTTAAATTAAAAAAATGAGGTATAAACAATGTCTATTTCACGTGCTGAATATCCCCGTCCGCAATGGGTGCGTGACGCATGGGTCAACCTGAATGGTCCCTGGCAATTCGCTTTTGATTTTGGATGTACCGGACGCGACCGTCAGATGGCGACATCCGGTAATTTTGATAAAGAAATCATGGTGCCGTTTTGCCCGGAGACGCCATTATCTGGTATAGAATATAAAGATTTCATGGCGGCGGTATGGTATCGGCGCACTGTAACTATTCCCGCTGAATGGGCTGGCCAGCGAGTGTTGATTCATTTCGGCGCGGTTGATTACGACACCGAGGTGTGGGTAAATGGCAATAGCGTAGGTACCCATCGCGGCGGCTATAGCTCTTTCAGCATGGATATTACCGCGTATTTGCAGGCTGGCGAGAATGTTATAACGGTATGCGCCGAGGATGATACGCGTTCACCGTTGCAACCAACTGGCAAGCAAAGCGGACAATATGGTTCTCATGGGTGTCATTACACCCGCACTACTGGTATATGGCAGACGGTCTGGTTGGAGTCGGTATCACAGGTTTATCTGGGTCGGCCAAAGATGACGCCGGACCTGGAAAATGGGATGGTTTATATTGACGCGCCAATTATTGGCGTCGCCGATGGTTTGAAATTGCAGGTAGTGGTAATACTTAACGGCAATAATGTCGGCCAGGTAACGGCAAATGCCAGTGGTCATCGTTTCATGGCAGCTTTGCCGATATCCGATGTGCAGCCATGGTCGCCGGAATCACCAACTCTTTACGACTTAACATTCACCCTGTCAGACGCTAAAGGCACAATTGATGTCGTCACCAGTTATATTGGCCTGCGTTCGCTGGCGTGGGATGGTCCGGCATTGCTTCTTAATGGCAAGCCGGTATTCCAACGTCTTATCCTCGACCAGGGTTTCTATCCCGATGGTTTATACACCGCGCCGACTGATGCAGAACTGCGCGGTGATATCGAAAGGTCACAGGCGATGGGTTTCAATGGCGCGCGTCTGCACCAGAAAGTATTTGAAGAGAGATTCCTGTATTGGGCAGATAAATTGGGTTACCTGGTATGGGGTGAAATGGCGGATTGGGGGCTTGATTTATTCCGTCCAGAAACCCTGAACCGATTCCTCACCGAATGGCGCACTATTGTGGCGCGCGACTTTAACCACCCGGCGATAGTAGGCTGGTGCCCATTCAACGAACGCGGTAGCGACGGCAGAACCGGTGTGGTGAATCAGGTTTATCATATTACCAAACAGATGGATAATACCCGCCCGGTGCTGGATACCAGCGGATACCTGCATGATGGCGACACCGATGTATATGATAGCCACGACTACGACCAGAATCCAGAAACTTTCACAGAACGCCACGCGGCATTTGCCAACGGCGGTGAACCATTCATCAACAACCCCGGTCGCGACTCGGCATACCAGGGACAACCTTATTTCGTAAGTGAATACGGCGGAATATGGTGGAACCAAAATCAGCAGGATGAGAAAGCCTGGGGTTACGGCGACCGTCCCAAAAATCTGGAAGATTTCTTCGCACGATTTAAAGGCCTGACCGAAGCATTGCTGCAACACCCGCGCATGTGCGGCTTGTGCTACACCCAGCTAACCGACGTAGAGCAGGAAGTGAATGGACTATACACCTACGACCGCAAACCGAAGTTCGACGCGGCGATAATAAAAGCGATAATGTCGCAAAAAGCAACAATAGAAGAGTGAGGACTGAAGAGAGAGGACTGAAGAGAGAAGAGTGAAGAGAGAAGAGGGAAAATTAACAATCCTTGCGGATTAAAAAACGATTTCGGTCGATTGCTATCGTTTGCCATCGACTGCTATCGACCGAAATCGACATTCAATAATATCCTGCCAATCCTGCCCATCCATGTTAATTTTTAATATCGTTCTCTCTTCACTCTTCACCCTTCTCTCTTCACAACTCCCGCTCATACATATCCCAGGCATCATGTTGAATGAATCCATTTCTTGAATAGTAGCGGTTGGCGTTATCCTGCGAGCACCACAGGTCGACCAGTTGTATACCGCGTTCGCTTTCCCGCAATAGGGCTATTTGAATCATTACACTGCCCATACCACAGCCTTTATACGGTTCGCATATTCGGATGGGGCCAAGGTATGATATCGTTTCTCCTGGGTTGCGGCACAGCGCGACGAAACCGCATAATTCATCTTCTGCGGATACCACTATTGTCACATCTTCGGGCCCGAATATATTTTCATTATCCAAATCAAGAAACGCGGTTTCGATAAAGGGGTGGGGGAGCGGGTCTATTTTTGACTGCAAATCAAGATGCCAAAATGGTGAACCGGCCGCCGCCAGCAAGGCGTCGTGGTATTTTGGTTCGTAGGGAATAAACTGAAACCCATCTTCGGTCAGTTCGGCTAATTTGCGTTCGGCATAGTCGGACAGCGCAAACTTTTCCACGACCTGATCCATCGATACTTCGCAATGATGTGTTGTGAAACCTTGCGCGCGTAGAAAACCGACGACGTCGTCCCATTCGCGATTAACCCCCGGCCAAAACGCCAGCGGATTCATCGGGTCGGAACTGGCGCTTAACAGTTTCTTACCATGCCTTCGTCCAAACTCCGCGACCTGTTCCAGCAAGGCAGTGCCTATCCCCTTGCGCCGATACCGCTCATCCACCAAAATCATATTCACAAACGCACCCGGCAACTCATCATCCGGCGTAATAGGAAATAACCGCACTGCGCCAAAAATAAAGCCGATTATTTTGCCCCTAACCTCCGCGACAAACAAACCTTCCATACGAAATTCAGGATGGCCAAAATATTGCCGAACCAGTTGCTCACTATTGATAACCCGACAATACCGCGGCGACCTTGCTGTCATCACCCGGTCATACAGCACTAACACCGCCGGCAAGTCATCGATGTTAAATTGGCGAATTTTGAATTTGTTCATTTTAATGGTTAACCTGTTAATGGAAATGTGCATAAAAAAATTATATTAACATGGATGGGCAGGATGGACAGGATAAAATTCCATCCTGCCTATCTTGCCCATCAATGTTAATTATTTTCTTTACCAGTTGTCGCTTTTGAATGGCACTGCGGGCAGGTTTTCTTTGTTGTACAGATTGCATCCGGCGGGGTTGGCGGCGTATGCGTATCGTACCGCTACTGGTGCTGGCACTTTGTCGCTGGATACGATTACATTGTCGCCTTCTATGACGGCATCTGCCCATACCCAGTTTTTATCTTCACCGGCGATGGCAAAGCGTTGTAGTTTGCCACCGATATCTTCGATAACGGGGTTGCGTCCATTTTTTTGACCAACAAACAATCCGCTGCCTACGGAGTCGAATGTTATGCGGATTTTGTTGCCTTCAACGACAAGGCTTTTGAACATTGGTCCACTTGTAACAGTGATATCTTTCTTGCCATAGTCATTTTTTAATGCCCATAGCGATAGGCGTTTGCCGACATCCTGTTTGTTTTTCGGGTGAATGTCATTAGCCTCGCCAATATCTATGATGGTTGCCATGCCGGTATGGGGGATGGACATTGATTTTGTTTGGGCATTGCGAATCTTTGCGTAGCCATCGCCACCAGCGGGATTGGTGGAAACCGTGGTGAAGTTTGCCAACTGAACGAAGTAAAACGGGAAATCCCCTTGTTTCCACAATGTGCGCCAACCGCCTATAAGGGCACGCATTTTGTGGTAATAGATGTCGTCGTCGCCGCCGTTTGACTCACCCTGGTACCATAACGCGCCGGTGATTGGTACACGTATAATAGGTGAAATCATGCCATTGAACAGTGCGAAAGATTTTACTCCATCACCATTTGACCATATCGGGTTGCGGGGTAATTCAATAAGTGCTGGCAATTCTTGATTATTTGCTATCGCCGCTCGAGTAGCCTTTATCCATTCATCCACTTTGTCTAATTGTGCCGGCAACTGTTTGTTATATGCTGCCCATGCATTATCATAATTTTTTTTCAATGGAGCCATTTCTGTTACTGCATCCAGGGTAGTCGGAGCAATCCATGGTTCGATGGCGGTGCCGCCCCAGTTGTCGTCAATGATGCCGATAGGCACGCCAGTCTGCTGGACAATTTCACGGGCAAAGTAGAAACCGACCGCGGTGAATCTGCCAACAGTCTGCGGATTGCAAATCTGCCAGGGTCCATGAGGGCTCCACTTTGGGAAATCAACTTCGGCATTTCCAGATGGTGTATGGTTTACTTTGAAACAGCGGATTTTTGGAATATCAGATGTTTTAATATCTTCCGGGGTGTTGCTGCCATTGGCGGTGAACTCCATATTTGATTGACCCGAACATACCCAGATGTCGCCCATAATCAGATTTTTCAGGGTAATGGTATTTTTGCCGATCACCGTCATATCCAGATTTTCTCCGGTTGCGCGGGCGGGTAATTCTACCTGCCATGCTCCCTTATTATCTGCCTTTGCCTTGGCGGTATCCGTATCCAGGGTGACGATAATATCTTCACCGGGAGCGGCCCAACCCCAAACCGGAATCGGCTTTTCGCGCTGTAGCACCATGTTACTGGTGAATATCCCATGCAGCCGAACATCGGCCATGGCACAGTTGAGTATGAGTAAAACACTCAAACAAAGAAATAAAACTCTTCGCATTCAAGCTCTCCTTTTTAGATGATTTATTATACCGGTTTAGGTGGTAATGTGGAACATGGTTGAGGGGGATAAGGTTTAATTTTGTGAATTAATGTTGAAAAATTAGTCACAGTTTGGAAAGGGGTGAAGCCCGGCTCTTTTGGTAGAAAATTACAAATTTATCACTATGCACCTGAATATTAACTATAATATTCTTCTTTTTACCGGATATCGCCGGGCTTCACCCCTTTCCAAACAGTGACTGTTCATTCTACAGGCCTTCTTTATCAACATTCCAATTACAACCTTAAACGGCTATAATAAAACCAATGGAACAAATTAAAACACCAATCAAACCAAATATTACTAAACAAAAAAGAAAACGTATTATTCTTTGGGTGCTTGCTGCCATACTTGCGGCATTAATTTTGGATTATTTTTTGTATCCGGTGTTGGCACCGATGGGTGGGCATACCGGCAATCGTGGGGAGAATGGCATTTGGCTGCGGTATAAATGGTATTTCGGCGAATATACACCGGCGAGTTTTGACGGATTGGTGAATCATTTGCGCGATGGGCAGATTAAGTATGCTTATTGCCATGTTCGGTTTATCAAGCCGGATGGCACGTTGAAATTTCGCAAGGCGGAGACGGGACGGAAACTGGTGGCGGAACTGCACAAACGGCTGCCGGGGATAAAGGTATTCGCCTGGGTGTATGTTGGCACCGGCATTGGCAGGCCGGTGGTGAATTTATCCGACGAAAAGATTCTTAAAAAGACGGTTGCGGAAGCGAAATGGCTGGTGGATGAGTGCGGATTTGACGGCATCCAGTGGGATTACGAGCAATGTTCCAGTGGCGACCCGTGCTATCCCGAATTGCTGCGCCAGTCGAGCCGGGTACTGCCGACCGGCACATTGCTGGGGGCATGCACGCCAATGTGGTATCCACAGCCGGTACCGCGCAAATATTGCTGGGACACTGCATATTTCGCCGAAGTAGCCGGTCTTTGCGATCAGATAGCGGTGATGGCTTATGACTCTGCCATGTACCTGCCCCGCATGTATGTTGCCCTGTTGCGCAAACAGGTGTCAGTCGTCACCAGCACTGTTGCACTGGCAAACCCGAATTGCCGGGTGCTGATAGGCATCCCCAGTTATGAAGCCGGCGACGGGATCACTCACGACCCCCAGTCTGAAAATATCCGTATGGCACTGAAAGGTGTACGCGAAGGTCTAGCCGACCCAACCACAAACACCCAAACCTTCGCCGGAGTATCCATCTTCGCCGAATACACCACCGATGAAAAGGAATGGGAAGAGTATTATCGGGAATGGGTTGGTGGGTTGTAAAATAAAATCTTTACCATTGTGGTACAGACACGGGAAGCCGTTCCGGCACATCCGTGTCAGACCCTATTGCTGGATTATCTGGGACTGACACCGAATGGCGAAGCCACGAAGGTGTCTGTACCAATATTCATAATCCCCAGAATCGATGTAAAAATAAAAAATTACCCAATTATCCCGCTCTGCCTGTTCACCAATCTATGCAGGTTTTTCTTTGCTATCAGGTCGGTGAAACGGCCGGCGTTGTTTTTTATGCGGTCCAGCGAGGCGGGTTTGAATAGTTGTTTCCATTCTTCCGGCACGTTGGACGCGCCTTTCAGGGTGCCTGCGAGCATGGCGGCGCGGCCGGCGATTGTGTCGCTGTCGCGTCCGATGTTGGTGCCGCCTATCGCGGACTGGCGGACGTCGCCTTTAGCGATTTTGAACATTGCCAGCGCGTATCCCCACAGTTCCAGCGGGTCTATCATGTGGTAGAAAAGGCATTTTTCGTACAGTTCGGCGCGGACGGACAGCACGTCGGTATATTTATCCGCTATGTCGAGGCAGGTGGCGATGTAGTCGTAGGCAGTCTTGAATGTGCGAGTGTCAAAAGTATGAAGCGGGGTTTTTGGCGCGGCGTTGAGCGCTGCCTGCAAGATGCTGTCCACACTTGCCTGTGGCTGCAACGCTTCCGCCACGGTGGCGGCCATCATGGTCGCTGACACCATATCCAGCCCGCGCTGGTACATGTATGACACGGCGGTGGCGTCGATGGCGGCGAACTCGGGGTCGGCGGCGTGGTAGACGCCAACCGGCTCCAGGCACATGACGGTGGAACCGGTCACCTGGCTCCAATGTCCGGTGATGCGGGCATCCCATCCGCTGCAGATCATGTCATAGGCGTTGCCCATGCACATGATGAAAAAATGGTCGCGATTAAGCCGATGTCGCCATGTTTCGCCAAAATGCCGCGCCATCACCGGAAGGCCGTTTCGGTCAATATAGGTCTCTACCAACAGCATCGCCATTTGGTTGTCATCTTCGCTTTCCAACCGGTGCGGTTCCAGAATACCGGTGATGCCGCCGGGATGCTTTGCGTCGATTTCCGGGTACAATTGTCCCTCTACCGGCGAACCCATGGCATTGCCGATGGCACCGGCAAGCATGCAGCCATAAACCTTTTCCTGCAGCAGAGAAATGTCGCCGACCTTCGTATCCAGCATTTCCTGCGTTGATTTAATGATGATCTTTTCTTTTTGCAATCGCTGCTGTACCACGTTTTGAATGGGGAACCACGGTGTGGCGATTGGTGCCGCCCAGGTACGCCATTCCGCGGGAAATATCTCTTCGCCGCGCAGTGCGCCAAGAATAGCGCCGCCGATAACGGCGGACACGGCATGTCCGCCCAGCATACCGTCATACCATGACGCGGAAGGCGGGGTGACCAGCAGGTTGAAGAACTTCCTTGCATCATTGGAAAATGCGAATAATAGCGGTAATACGTAGCGGATAGGGTTGAATCCCGGCCAACCTTCTTCCTGTCGGGATGTACCGCGTCCACCTTCTGTCATCCACCAATTGGCGAATTGATCTTCGTTGTCGCTTATCCAACGGGCACTATTTACAATGTTGTTAAGCTGGTAAAACAGAGTTTTATTATTCTTATGGGCAATTTGAAAGACGTTATCAAAGATGCTTTCAGTATCTCCGTTGAAAGCCGTCGCTATTGCAGTAGCGCACAACCCGGCCCAGTCGGCCCCTAATCTCGGTTGCGATACCGACGCCAGTTCGACACCGTCAAGGTAGGCATATTCCGGGTCGTTGAAATGATAGATGCCAACGGCAGGCATGGCGGCGCAAATCAATCCGCTGGGTGGACATCCCATTCCGCTGATACGCGGATTCATCCCTTCCTTCAGCACTTCCTGAGTAGAATGAATGGCGTCCCATCCAAACATCGGCCCGGCGATGGCGGCATCATCCTTCAGCAGTGCGCCAATATCTTCTGGCACCGCGCGCCCGCCTTTATTTATGTAGGCTTGTACGCCTAAATTAATGAATGGGGTGAGGATGCGGGTATCAACTCTGCCGGTTCTCTCCTCAGCAGTCTCTACCGGCATTATGGAGAGACCAAGTACATCCTGGGGATGTTCGACATGAAATTGCGCAGAATTTGTATGGCGGGAAAAGCCTAAACCAGCACCTATCACGGCACCGGTCAATGCACCTTTTACCCGACTTTCGAATGATGGAGAAGACATATAAATTACCTCTTGATGATAATGTTTAAAGCTGTCCCATATTATCACTCGCAATGGGGATTGTAAATTGATTATTGATGGAAAATGAAAATAATAAATATTTTCGCTTTACTACCGGGTACAGGCACAAATCCGGGCGGCCACTTAATATTAAACAGGGGTTAAATTTACCGGATTTAACCCAGTCCCCTTATTCTGCCGAACATCTTATTAATGGCCTTTGCTTAATTATAAACTGTTTCTATTTCAGTATCTGGAATTATAAAATAATATTGGCTGGAAAATGGGACTGGCTTGCATCATAAAATTTCAGCCTATGTATTAAGATAAGCAGAACCATGATGCGTTGCCTGTACCCTGAATGTAATCCACTCGGATTTGATTGCTAACTGACTACCACCTATCCCAAAAGGTATTTTATATGATGTGTCAAATTAATTTAACGTGAGGAAAAATTATGCCTAATAACTTGAATGAAAATGAACAACAGCAACTGAAAGATGAATTGAGCAAATTTCATGGTGATGGATTTTTTGATTGGCAATGTGCCAGTGATGACCACGCAAAGGCATGGGCAGAATGGCATTATGATATTGAGCGCTACTGGGGTGGTTTCTCGCAAGATCCAATTGACCCGGCAACATATAAACTACCGGATTGGGCAATCGGGCCATTCAAGAAATATGCGGGCAACCCGATTTTCAGTCCTGATCCGAACACCTGGGATTGCGGGCATTTTGGCGGTGGGGTGCATAACGGTTCTATTTTGCAGAAAGATGGACAATTATGGTACCTGTACCGCGGTGAATTTCCGATACCTGATGAAGTACCTGTGAATACTCGTAAGACTCCACAATTTGATTATTTGTGCGATGTAGGTTTGGCAGTCAGTGATAATGGCATTGATTTCACCCGGGTTGCCGGTCCATTGCTGCGGCGTCCGGAAGATTGGATGTATAGTTTTGAAGATGTTTGCTGTGTTGAGCATGATGGCAAGTATTATATGTTCCTGAATCGTTGGGATTGGTTGAATAACAATGACCCGTTATTGTGCGGTACTTACCTGGCGGTATCTGATGACTTGATTAATTGGGAACACAAAGGGTTGGTTTTCCAGAATGCAACACGAATTCATCGCAATGCCGCTGTATTGCAAGACCCACAGAATCGGGCTGTTCGTGATTCCCTGGGACGGTTTGTCATGTATATCAACAATGGTTTAATTGCTTATTCTGCTGATATGCTACATTGGGAATCCTGTGAAATTGACTCGGTATGGCCGGGCGGCGAGTGTGCAATTGCTATGGCACATTATAATCCAGAGCAACCGGATAACCTGGTTCTTTTCACCGGCGGGCATCACACTGGTCATTTCTATGCACTGGGTGAGGTGTTGTTTTCGCTGAAAGACCCGGAACAACCGTTGGCATGGCTACCGCGGTCAGTATTGTCCGCTGATGCGAATATTTCTTATGAGGATGGTCGTGCGGTTGCCCCACCACATCCGCCAGTCTCTTTTTGGCGCGACACTGTATTTAGCTGTGGTATGACTTTAGTAAATGGTACCTGGTATATTTATTACGGCGGCAGCGAATATTATACTTGTTTGGCGACAGCACCTTCAGTGTTGCCGATACGGTAACATCACGAGAGGTGGTCAGAGCGTCTTGCTCGGAAAAAGAAAGAACCGGCTGAAATAATTTTGTATCAGCCGGTTCTTATTTTATAAACTCGTCACTGAGATGGTGACGTCACTACTTGTTAATCAAAACAGACAGCGGAAACTACAACGTTGCTTCCTGTCGCAGTCATTTTTACAGTTACATTACCGCGGAAATAGAAACACATCCATTT
>JBIJDE010000500.1:0-3808 GCA_044344305.1 Armatimonadota bacterium | reverse complement strand
CTTCACTGAAGTAATATTTTCTATTTTTAGAGCATTTCCAGAAGAAACACCACCCCACTTTAAGATTTCAACACAAATCTCTCTACATGCTGATTCATCAGATGTTTCTAATCTTCTTCTCCATTCTTTGAATCTACCTAATGTATCGTTAAATGACAAATCTTTTTGCCATTTATAATTCTTTATACAGTCATACAAATTAGCATAATCAGTATAAATTGTATTTAGTTTGCTGTTTTCATTTATTAATAACAAAAACCATTCAATGAAATCCCTGGTTACTTCAGATTCTAAAAATAATTTTTTAGAAAGAAGACCATTTTTGTATACATCTAAAAAGTTATTATTCATTTTATTACAATCCTTTTTTGTTAAGCAAAAGAGTTATTTTAAAGTATGAAAAGTCGTCATTGATTTCATTCTTCAATCATTTCTTTAATTAATTGTGTATCTTTTAGAGAATTAAACCATAGAAGATTCTCGTAATATTTTTTAGAGATAATAAACTCAAATTGTTTATCTCTATCTAACTGTTCAACTCTGACAGATATTAAACCTGACTTAAAATCATGATCTAATCTAAACGAGTGAGCAAAGAAATACCGATACTTAGCAAAACCTGTATTTTCCCAAGGTCTAAATTGTAAAATGTACCTTAATCGTCTGTAGTCAGAACTAACAATGCTGAAACGTAATTTCAATACTTTATCACCGATTTTATGCCTGATTAATGACGAGTAAATATTGTTTTCACATGATGCATCAAGAAGTTCAATCATATTTTCATTCGAATCTCTCATTATAAACTCCAATGTTATTTAAACAATATTTATGTAGATATATATATCATCATGTAATAAGCATACAAATAAACAGATAACTTTGACAAGCAGTTCTGAATAAATCGAAAATCCTATCTGCATAGTTAATTGCAAAACCTGTGTAACCACCATGTATTCCGAGCATCCTGCTCGGATTTTTGCGAGCAAGATGCTCGCAATACATTGGGTTTTGCAATTGTCTGTGCAATTTTACAATTTAATAGAGAAGATTCGTTCCCGAAGTTTTACCTACTGCCGTGTCAAACATCGTCACTATATTTTCTGGCGGTGTGCCACCCTGGATGCTGTGGGATGGGCCTAATATGTAGCCGCCTTGATTACCGAGGGTGCTGACCAGGTGTTCGACTTCTCTATGAACGTCATTGGTAGTGCCGAATGGCAGGGTATGTTGTACGCTGACACCGCCGGCGAAGGATAATTTTTTACCATATAGCGACTTCATCAAGGCTGGGTCCATATCGGCAGCATCAAATTGTAAAGATTCCAGGACATCGATGCCCATGTCAATTAACCCGGGAACAGCATTCATCACCGCGCCGTCCGAGTGGTATATTACTTTGCATCCAAACTCATGAATAGCGGTATTCAGGCGTTGATGATATGGTTGAATGAACTCTTTCCAGCTATCAAGGGAGATCAGCAATCCCTGCTGGCCGGCGATGTCATCACCGGTAAATGCCAGTAAAATTTCCCCGTCAGCGGCTTCCAATGCTTTTCGATAATTATCAATATAAAAATCGGTGACTCTTTGCAGGATAGCATGGGCAAGCTCTGGATTATCGTAAAAATCCATAAAGGTACGTTCAAATCCGCGCATATACCAGGTGGTTTCAAAGATATTTCCGGATCCATAATACCAGATGGCATAATCACCGGTGGCACGGATAGCGGCAATTTGTTCGGGAATCACGGTAAAATCAAACCATGCAGATTCGGGCCAGTGGAAGTTGCATAATTCGTTGATATCAGTGACATCAGCCAGTGGGTAATTATCAATTTCATCATAAATATCCAACCCGGCTTGCTGCTGGCTGCGATGAACACCCCATATATCGGTACCCGCTGACAGCGATGGTCCGATATACCGCGGCGCAACCGCAACAACATCGATAATTGGCTTTAAGTATGTGTCTACATCAATGCCTTGGGTAGCGAGTAAATATTCATTTAGCTCTTTCCGGGCAGGCGGGTTGATATATGACCCAATCAAGGATACCGGTACCCGGTCAGTTGGCTGGTGCTGCAATGCCAGTTCTGTGCGTTCTCGCGGGGTTAATGCGGTTTTCATCTTTCAGCACTCTTATATGCGGCAAAAATAAGTCCAAGGGTTTTCAGGTTGTCGCGGCCGCTGATGGTGGGGTCGCGTTTCTCCTCGATGGCGCACATAAGTTCTGCCATGGTGGCAATAAAGCCGTCAGGGAACCACTGGCCATCCAACTCGACCTCCTGGGCATTTTCGCCAAGCAGATCTGACTGTATTTTAAAGTTTACGTTGCTCATTGCCTCGCCGGTGATGATGCCTTTTGTCCCCTCGATTTTGAAACGCGAGAAGATGCCGGCGGGTGGGTAGGCGGCATTGTCATCAACCACTATGCCCATCGCCTGGTTGGGGAATTCCAGATGGATTGAGGCTATCATGTCGCCGCTGCTGCGCTGGGTAGGTTTTCTTGCGATAGATGCCTTTACCCGTTCTGGCTCCAGCCCGGTCCAAAAGCGCATTAAATCCAGATGGTGTACCGAATATTCCATTATCTGAAAACGTTCTGCTTGCCCGTACCAACGATTGACGAACCAATCGGCGGCATCCTGGTTATTCTGCATTTCATGTACCAGCAGATAGACATCACCCAGTAATCCATCATCAATAGCCATTTTCACCGCCCGGTATTGCGGCGACCAGCGCGCGTTCTGGTTCACCGCCAGCAACACGCCGTAATGGTCGGCAATATCCACCATTTCCTGGGCGGCAGCCATGGTGTGCGCCATCGGTTTTTGCATCAGAATATGCTTACCCCGCATCGCCGCTTCCCGCACAATTTCAATTCGTTCCTCATCAAAAGGATAAGTTACATCGACTATCTGTACCTGTGGCAAATCCAGCAAGGCGCGCCAATCAGTACCGCGCCAGGAGATATCCCACCTATCAGCCATGCACTTTACCGATTCTGCATTGCGTGACGCAATGCCGATGACGTTAAAGCCAGCTTTGCGATAAGCGGGCATGTGGCCGTATTGCACGATGCTGCCCGCACCGATTATCCCGATGCCATAATCCATTTTCTGCGGCAATCTGGGAGATATGTCAGGTTGAAATAGTTTCATATTTTTCTTTGCCTTAATTAAATTTTTGACATAATTAAGTTTTATCCTGCTAAAAAGCAGTTTGTATCTCAATGCGGAACGCCGTGGACTCAATTCCCTGATGATTTTACAATATTTTTATCAATTATTAACAATTATTGTTTCAAAATTGTATTGATATTCCTGTTAAATAACGATATTATAGGTTTAATACGCTTGGTAAGGGAGAGTTTATGTTTACTAAATCGACGGTTTACCTGTTTTTGCTGGCTGTGATGTTGCTGATGGCATCATGCCTGCAGGCTGCCCCGCCTTTTATTTGGGTCGAGGGTGAGTTGCCGACGGCGAAGAGTGATATTGTGGATAATTCGGGTTTTAACAGTATTAACCCGTACGCTATGTCCGGCAACGGGTGGCTTTCCAGCTTTACCGAGGTTCCAGGCAAGGTTAGCGGAACTGCTGAATATATCGTTGATATTAATACTGCAGGCACTTATAAGTTCTGGTTGCGCGCGGTAACAGATATTGAATATAAAGTTGACGATGGCAATTATATTCTTCTTGATGGTAAAAAAGGCGTAAACAAATACAATACCGCCGCTAATGGTAATTGGGGTTGGCCACCGCAGATATCATGGTTTAACCTGGGCACACTTGATTTAACC
>JBIJDE010000501.1:0-3808 GCA_044344305.1 Armatimonadota bacterium | reverse complement strand
AAAAGAGGTAACTTATGGCTTTCAACGGATTAGGTATGAACTTGGGTAATTTGTCTTTATTATCAAATGCTCAAACACGATCAATATCGGCGGAGAATCCCAACGGTGATAAAAGTGCTGGTGGTCGACACGTTGACCCTAACCATGGACCTTCCCGCGACCTTGGCACAGGTTGGAAAGTTCGTCCATGCACCCAGATTGCCCCGGGAGAGACACTGATTCTTGCCGATGTCGATGGACCTGGCGCGATCCAGCAAATTTGGATGACCCCATCAGGTAATTATCGCAATACTATCTTACGTTTTTATTGGGATGGTGAAGAAAACCCATCAGTAGAAGTGCCAGTTGGAGATTTTTTCGCCAGTGCTTATACCAGCTTCAATACCTACGCACCAATTAACTCATTACCTGTATGTGTAAATCCTGGTAATGCTTTTAATTGTTACTGGGAAATGCCTTTCCGCAAGCATTGCAAAATTACCATGGAAAATATTGATACAACTCCAATGACTATTTTCTATCAGGTAAATTATACACTAACTGAAATACCAGAAAATGCCGCATATTTTCATGCGCAATTCCGTCGTGTTAACCCATTGCAATACAAAGATATCTACACCATTCTTGATGGCGTACGCGGACAAGGACAGTATGTCGGCACATATATGGCATGGCAAGTAAACAATAATGGCTGGTGGGGTGAAGGAGAAATTAAATTTTATATGGATGGCGATATTCCCGCCGGAAAATCAATCGCTGAAGCCGTTGCCGAATATGGTGGTGATAGCTTCCCTACTGTTTGTGGTACTGGTACAGAAGATTATTTCTGCGGTTCATATAACTTTGAAAATAAGACCACAAAACAGTATCAGGAATTTACCACACCATACGCAGGAATGCCCCATGTTGTCCGTCCTGATGGTGTCTATCAATCCAATACTCGCTTTAGCCTTTACCGCTGGCATATTATGGACCCCATACGATTTCAGGATGACCTTGCAGTAACTATTCAGGCTCTCGGGTGGCGCAGTGGCGGTCGATACCTGCCAATGCAGGATGACATCGCATCTGTTGCATTCTGGTATCAAACAGAACCACATGTTAAATTCCCGACTTTACCTGACAAGGATGGGTTGGAAATAATTTAAAATTCACATCGATTGACAGGATCTTTTATGATTAAACTATTCTAAAAGATTCTGTCAGTTTCTTAGAATAACCTTTAAACTTTATTTCATTAACTGAGTCACAGCCAGAGTCATAGCCAGAGTTACAGCCAGAGTTACACTTTAAAAAAGTACTGAACTTACCCACTATTGAAGATCTATCAAAAAACGAAATATAATTTTTAGACTATTTTTTATCTGTTGCATTCTGGTATCAAACAGAACCACATGCTAAATTCCCGGCTTTACCTGATAAGGATGGATTGGAAATAATTTAAGGAACCATCCGTAGAGACGCAAGATTTTGCGTCTTGTACATTTTACTGAACCACTAATTCTGTGCTCCATTTTATGATATCCAATGCTGGTATATCTGTTGAGCTTTCCTGCAATCCTGTTGGGTAGATTTCATTATATTGCTTTTCGTCTGCAACGCCATTTAATCCACTTTCCCATTTTGCCGATATTCCAAGGTTTTGCATGGCAAAAAAATCGTTTCCCTGCGGACCTAACGCGTCATAATCTTTTATAAAATTAACCTGAGTAGGAAAAGTTATGTCGTCCATTGTTATCCAGTTCATTTTCAATATGGTGGGTGTTATAAGGCTGATTGCACTGCTTTCCACCTCTACCCTTAACCCATCATTATTGGATGTTACTTCACCGAGTAAAGGGTTCCCTACTAATTCATAACTTTGTCCGTCAGCGCGCAAGCGAAACTGGCGAAAAGAACCACCTGTCTGCGGACTGTATTCAATATAAAAATTAGGACGAACAATATTCGCGCCGGATGCGACCGGACCCAATATACTCCAGGCATCGCCATATTTTGCAATATCCTGCGCGCTGGGTGCTCTGCCTACCGGAACCGGACCGATATTCGGGTCAGCAGTATCGTCAAATACTAAAAAATAGTAACTCGACGGATTTATCTTTCCGCGAACATGCATCTCGCATTTCAGCTTAAACGCACCTTTTATTACAGGTGTCACCACTGATGGATAGCGGGCGCAACCATTAATTATTATCATCATTACTAATAATGTAACCGGATAATATATATACAATTTCTTCATCTATATTAATTATACCCTTTGCCGGCAATTGCAGGAAGTTATTTCAAATTAGTTCATATCTATATAAAGCAAAACTAAACTTCCCAGGTAGATTTATCACCGGTGAACCATCGGCAATAAAATCTTTTCCGTGACCGAGTAAACACCTATATTTAACTTTACAGTCACCCAGATCATGCAGTGAAAACTTATATTCTTGCTGTTCATTAAATTCACGATATACCGCCAGGTAACCGTACCCATCGTGAATTGACTGAAAACCTGTCCATTGTGTGCCATCTGGCTCACTGCCTATTGGCAATATTATCCCGCGATGAATATCCGCCTGGTATTCCCGATATTTCTTGATCAATGGTGATAATTCTTCGGTTAATTCACCCATCTTCTGCGCCTCGAACCATCCCAGTGGTTGCGCCATCATGGTGATGGCAAAGGTATAATCAGCCGGTATGGCGGATGGACGCAGTGGATCTTCCTGCGAATATTTATCTGCATTACGTGAAATATTCAAAAATTCTATCTGTAACAGTTGCGCCGGGACATATTTCGACAACTGCCACAGGTTGCGCAATGTCCAATGCGGGTAATAATTTCCCCAATCAGTATAACGGTTTTCAATGAATAAATTGCCATATTCGGTTCCGGTATGGTATCCCCATCGCCGACCGCTGGTGACATCAAGGTTAAATCGTACTTCGCCATTTGTTTCTGCAACCACCCTGTCAAACATTGCGCGCAGATTCCTGTCTGCCCGCGTATCCGGCATCACCACACCATCAATCTTAAAAATGCGCATACCATATTTTCTATACAATTCAATTAGAATTAGCGCATCTTTTTCCCAATTAGCGTAACTGTCGTCTCTACTTGGGTTAAACCATAACCCCAATTCTATCCCATTTTCTCGCGCTAACTGTATTACAGGCTGTAATCCCTGTGGGAATCGCGCCGGGTGCGGCATCCAATAATCGTCTCTTCCATCCCAGATATTTTCCAGCGACCCGCCGCTGAATGCGCTGTTTGATGATTGTCCATTTTGCCAACCATCATCCAACTGTAAATGCGACACACCTAACCGCGCGCAATGTATTATCTCTTCCATGATAAAATCTTCGCAAATACGGCTATCCTGCCCGCGGTCTCCCCAGGTATTCACCAGCACCATATCATCGCGGGTAGCGTCAAATCGGCGATTGGCTGACTGGTACTGGCGCAGCGATTTCAACAAACCTTCCTCGCCTATCCCCATGCCTATAACCACGCTATATCCGCACCGCCATTCAACTTCGTCCAAATCCTTTATGTCCATCCCGATGCCAACCGGGGTAATCTCCGTCCGGGAAACCATGAAGTCGGCACCACAATTAGCCTGTTGTACATCACTGCAGGGAGATTCTTTTAACACAAAAATTGCACTACCCGTCAACGCATCAGTAGTAAATAAAATATTCCCATCATATCTATTTTTCGAGTTGTAGGGGATAAATAGTTCTTCTCTGACTAAATTATTGCGCAGGTCGGTGATATCGCGAAATAACACCGCGCAACATCGCAAGTGACGCGGTT
>JBIJDE010000499.1:0-3817 GCA_044344305.1 Armatimonadota bacterium | reverse complement strand
ATATTGAGCGTAAAAGCTGTGGACGACTGATGATTTTTTTACTATAGAATTCAGAGAAAAAGAGAGAGAAAATGTCTAAAAATATAGAGAATCAGGGGGATTTTGCTTGATGCAGCCATCCACAGCTTTCAGGTCTAAAATTGCTGGCTAATGATTGTGAATTGCCTTATTTCCGCTACGAATGTCTTATAACTGTTTAATCAGTTTCCTAATGGTATTAAACGAAAAAACCGCCAGAGAAACTCCGGCGGTTAGAAAATGGTAGGGCGTGCGGGAATCGAACCCGCCGTCTTCGGCGTGAAAGGCCGACGTACTAGCCGATATACCAACGCCCCTTGAACGAGAAAGATTATAATGTTTTTTGCGACACTTGTAAATACCCCTGGGAATTTATTTTTAAAATAGGGGTATTTACATGAATATTCCTGTTAAATGTCCTGAATTAATCAGTTTTTGATGCTTCATCGTCTGTTTTTGACTTAGTTATGGATACATTGTTTGATGTTGTATCCTCTATTTCAGTTTCTTTTTGGATTTCTGGCTTGGGATCTTGTTCTATTATTGGTTCGGCAATAATAGGGTTTGTTGTTATTTCGTCTTTTTTAGGTTTTTTGGTTTTTACGGCGATTATTACTATTAATGCCAATAATAAAATAAATGCCGTAATTATATTCGCTACGTTTGGCACGGTTAATTCTGTTTGCAATGTATTAACTTCACCCGGTTTTAGCTGCCATTCCAATGTGCGACCGTCGGCTGATATTGTTGTGGCATTATTGCTTTTTGGTTTTACTGGCAGAGTAAGTGCAAATGAGAAGTCGAACATGGATGATGCCATGGACTCGCCGAATTTCTTACCCATTTCTGTTGCGGTGTCGCTTTTTGACGGTGCTCCTGGCTTTGCCGGTTTTGATTTTTCTGCACCCATATCTACTAAAGCATTTAATTTGTATGTTGTGGTGAAAAGTTTCTTTTCTATCTTCAGAGATTTACCTACGGTTTCAAATAATCCGCCGGAACCTTTGGATAATTGGGTATTGCTGGCAAGTGCTTTTGTCTGGATAGCCGCCAGAATTTCTGCGGTGTTTTTTGCTTTTTTGATGGCTTTTATGCCGGTGTTTTTTTCATCTTTATAATCTGATACGGTGAATCCGTCTTTCTCGAATGCGCCTTTCATTTTTGTAAAAGGGTCTTCCGCCTTTACACCGGTACCACTGCCAAATCCACTCGCCATATCTTTAAGCGATTCGTCCATGGCAAAGACGTATTCTACCTCGCCGCCACCCTTTAGATTTAAAGTGACATGAGATGAAACTTTAACACACCCGGATAAAATTAGCATTAATGTTGCTAATCCTAACCCCAGCAAGATTTTCTTCATAATAATTCTCCTTATCTATATTGAAAAATTATACTGTAAAGTTCATTTGTATGCAATAAAATTGCAGAATAATCATCCGCGGATACAGGCACGAATACTGTGATTTATGTAATTGATAGTGATTTGGTAATTGCGTATTCAAGCCAGTCCCATTATATCTAATATTTCGTTGATTAAACTTATTTATAATTCGGCAGCATCGCTCCGGCTTTTATCAGTTTTTGTTGTAATTCCGGCACATTTACTGCGTGGACGTAGTGATCTGTGTTTGCTGCCATTGTGGCTGCAATACCTGCAGCCTGACCGGTTATGTAGCACCCGGGCATGACGCGTATTGAACCCTGCAGGAAACGGTCGGTACTGATACAACGACCTGCGACCAACACATTATTTAACCCGCGTGGTGTAAGGGTGCGGTAAGGGATGCCGTAGCTTTCGCCTTTTTTGTAGCGCATTTCAGCAAATTCTTTGGCGAATCGTTGATATTCTTCTTCGTCATCTGGGCGGCTGACATGGATGTCTACCGGGTAGCAGTATCGGCCAATTTCATCTTCGAAATTGCTGCGTCCCTTGAAGTCATCAAGGCATAGCATATAATCGCCCATAATGCGGCGGGTTTCGCGGACGCCCAGCAGAGAGCCAGATGCAACAAGGCGCATCTTCTCGAATCCGGTAAGGTATTCTTTGTAGTAGCGTTCATATTCTGTTAGTAATTTTCGTCCCCACAACAGTGCCTTGGTAACAGAACGTTCATCTGTATTATCTACGCCGAAGGTATGGCCAATGTTGCCGCCGCCAATGCCGGGAGCAAGGAAAAACATGCCGGGAAGATGTTTGTCGCAATAGGTAAGGACGCCATCCTTGTGAGCCTGTTCAATGAAGGCATTCTGAGAGTCATGGTATTTATTGACGTCAATTGAATCAAATATATCTATCCAGGTGGAGCAAAGGGTACCCGGCATCATGCAGCCTTCCGCGTCGCCTTTTTCAAATGGTGCGCCTGCCCATGCTGCAAGGTCTCCATCGCCGGTACAGTCAATGAATACTTTTGCCTTAACTCCAAATATACCGCTTTTACCCCATAATACTGCGGTTTTTACATGTCCATTTTCAACTTCGACGTCAATTAAATTGGTGTTAAAAGAGAATTGAACACCAGATTCCTGCATAATATCATCATATACGCGTTTCAATACTTCCGCGAGGATAGGGTAACACCCTGTACGATCGCCGGGAGTGCCGGTGTTCTCATCACAGGCAGGTGGATTTGTGCCACCGGCGGCAATTAATCGATCAAGCAACTCTTCGCCAAAACCTGCTGACAAAAAATTAATGCCATCACCAAATTGCATGAAAGCCGGCACCAGTCCGGCAGTACCCATACCGCCAAAACAACTGTGACCTTCGGCGAGAAATACGCTGGCTCCCTGGCGTGCCGCCATTACAGCCGCCGCACATCCAGCCGGGCCACCGCCGGCAACAAATACATCTACTTCATGGCGAATAGGTACTTTGCGCTGAAAATCTATCATAATATTATTCTGCATTTAATTCTCCAATTGGGGGTTGTTCTTTGCCGGGGTAATTATACACTTGTGATAAGAAATTAGTAATAGGTTTAGCCGTAGTGTTTGACACAGAGATTCACAGAGTTTGACACAGAGATACACTGAGGAAAATAATTAACATGGATAAGCAGGATAGGCAGGATAAAAACCATATAATTTTTTAACAATTCCTTGTAATTTTATATTATTTTAAGTTTAAAAAAATCAGATAATATCTTTCCCATCCTGTCCATCCATGTTAATTAAAATTAAATTATAACTCCTCCGTGTATCTCCGTGTCTCCTCTGTGAATCTCTGTGTAATTAAACAAAAAAAAGACCGCTATTTTATATAGCGGTCTTTTAAAAATATGGCTGCCGGACTAGGATTCGAACCTAGAACCACATGATTCAGAGTCATGTGCGCTACCAATTGCGCCATCCGGCAACGTTTACGTACAAATTATAATTATTTGCCTCATACACGTCAAGGGGGAAAATGGAAATGGCAAATGGCAAATGGCAAATTAAAAATTATTACGAATGAATTATGGATTTGAAGGTGGGGATTCTTCTGGGGTGGGTTCTGTTTCTTCTGCTGTTTTTTCTATATCTTCTTCTAATTCTTCTTCTTCCTCTTCTTTTTTCTTGTGCAGTTTACGCATAATTACTGCTATTACTACTAATAATGCCAGTGGGGCGAATGCGGCGGGGGAGTTAAGGAAAATTAGGAAATATTCTATGGGGGGGATATTTGATTTCCACCAGAACCACCAACTATTTACCGTCAGGCTGGTTTCTTCTTTCAATGCAGTGCTAAATGAGGATCCGGCAGAAATCTTCGTAAGTATCTTTATTAATGCCTCCGGATGGTTATATTCAATCCATG
>JBIJDE010000085.1:0-13187 GCA_044344305.1 Armatimonadota bacterium | reverse complement strand
TTTTGACGTTTATAACTCTTCTATTCCATTTGAATGGCAGGGGAAATTATATATCTATGGCCGGGTAGAACGCCGCAAGGAATGGGCGCGGTCGTGGGTTCGCCTGTTTGAAAATACTGGTAAAGATGAGTGGACGCTGGTTCCCGATTCGATGATATACCAGCTGGAAGACCCATATATCAGCATAATTGCCGGTCAGATGGTGCTTGGCGGCACCCATGTGCGGTATAAAGTCGGTGGTGTAGATACCTATTACGGCTATTTTTACAAGGGAACCGACCTGAACGACCTGTATTATTTCACCACCGGCCCGAATTATATGAAAGATATCCGATTGGTACAGCTTACCGATGGACGCATAGGGGTATTTTCCCGCCCGCGCAACGAAGAAATCCGCCGGCTATTCGGCTGCGAATCGCAAATAGGTTTCGCTATCATCAACAACCTTGAAGAATTGACCAGCGACGTTATCGAGCAAGCGCCTTATATCCCCGACTTATTCTCGAAAGACGAGTGGGGTGGCTGCAACCAGGCATATCAGCTTGATTCCGGCATGATTGGGGTGATAGGTCACATGTGTTACAACGAGCCGAATGACGCCGGTGTAATCGTCCAGGTTTATATGAACATCGCTTTCGTATTTGACCCGGTTCAGCACAAGGCAATTCACCTGGCAATAATCGGTACCCGTCCCTGTTATCCAGACGGCCCACCCAAACGACCGAATCTGGTAGACTGCGCATTCACATCCGGCATAGTAATGCGGCCAGACGGCAAAGCAGATCTATACAGTGGCATCGGCGATACCGAGGTAGGTCGCGTTACCATTGATTACCCATTTGCCGGATATGGTGAGATTATTGGGTAGCCCATCCATGTTAATAAAGAATACTATTCACCATTCACAAAACCGAATGCCTGCATTATTTCTCCGGCGATAATCATGTTGCCAACGGCGTTGTAATGCCCGCCATCGCTGTAAATAGTGTGGAGTTCGTGAAGTTCTTTCAACTGTATCGCTTTTTTTGCTACATTCAGCCCGATATCGATATAATGAACGCCTTCTGTATTATCGGCAATGTCGTGAAGAATGTCATAATATGCGCGCCTGCCGGGGAATTTATCCGCGTTCGGATAGTCGGGTCCGCATTCACTGATGGCGAAAAATAGTACCTGGCAATTCGTTTCTCTCAACCGCAGCGCGTAATTTGTCATTACCGCGCGGTATTCTTCCAACAGTATGCCAAGGTGCATATCATTACCGGCAACCGAGGCGATAACCCAATTCGGCTTTCGCGCCAGCACATTTGTGTCAAAACGCTCCACCATTCCTTTACAGGTGGAACCACCCGATGCCGCATTAAAGAATGACAATCCCAAGTCTGGACGCCAGCAAAACAGCATCTCGCTCATTGAATCAGTCCAAGGTTTATCCCAATTCATCACCCGTAAAAACGGCCAGGTATCCGGGTTGCCAGCACTACGCCGGTTAGTCAGGCTGTCGCCGTCAAATATAATCATGTCGCCTTTACTGAATGTCAAAGCCATATACTGCTCCTTTGGGTCTCTGTGCCAATTTACCCATCATGAAATAGATTTGTCAATTATGTGAGTTATTGTAACCACGAAATACACGAAAAGCACGAAATTTGATTATTTTTTTCGTGACTTTCGTGATTTTTGTGGTTAAAAAAAATCTCCTGACATCTTTAGACAGGAGATTTTATGATGATTATCTTTTCTTATTATAATGTAGACGGACCAGAACCCATTTTCATATTGGTAATTCCAAGAGCACAGCCTGATTGTGCGCGTACCAGTTCAAATCTCATTTTCCCTGGTACATTCCAATTTGTGGTAGTTACATCTTTCTTGTTTGTACCGTAATAGAATGATATTTTACCGTTGTAGCCTAACACTCTCATTTGGGTGGTGGTGGTTATTAAGGAATATACTTTCTGTCCGGTTGCGTCGGGAACCCAACCGCCAGAAGTACCTGCACCGTTTGCGCTATAGAAAATATCTGTTGCACCTGTCAGTCCACTGTTATATGTAACCTGGGCTTCATATCCAGTACGTCCGGTACCGAAGTAGTAGTTTGCCATCTGGTTGTTACTGCCGTCCAAAACTTTCCAATATCCACCGGTGCGCGGGTCGCCACCACCATTGGGAACTGTAGCTAATGAATAGGTAATTTTTGTATTATATTTAACCGTCCACCATACGGTATTTGATGCCATTGCTGGGATAGCGCGAGTTAAATATACTGATGTTGGAACACTGCCGCCATCATGACTCATGAATATTTCCGCTCCGCTGACACCCATATTTGCTGCTGATGCTTTCATCTGGGTAATCCATTTAGCATCATTTACTGTTACGCCGGCATCTTCGCTGAATGAATACCAGCCGGTTGAGTTTGCAGAGGTAATTTTTGTAGCACTGGCTGCTGTCGGCATCAGGCTGGTGGGGGTAATGCAAATTAAATCAAAAGCGGCGTTGGCATCTTTCATATCAACATGTCCGTCAAGAAACGACATTGCTGCTTTTCCGGTATGACGATAATCTGCATTGTCCGGAACATAAATTAAATTCCCGCCATTTGCAACGGCATCAGATGTTAATACCGCAGAGGACGGATCATCAAATTTCCCAATGCTGTTACTTGCCAAATTACCACTATAGCCATAACCAATAGGAGTATTTTTACCCAGTGATGGACATACCAATACACCCGGGTCGACTTCTATGTCGCTCCATACAGTGGTGGTATTTGGCAATTGCTCTTCATGATCCTGGCAATACATTTGAATAGTTGCAGCTATTTGACGTTGGTTACTGGTACAGGTTGTTTGTCGTGCCTTTTCTCTAGCCCGGGCAAATACCGGGAACAGAATGGCAGCGAGAATAGCAATAATGGCTATTACTACCAACAACTCAATGAGGGTGAACCCTCGACGATGACTACTATTTTTCACATCAACCTCCTTAAAAAAGCCTTGTGAACTGTTTACTTTCTCATCTTACAAAATTGAACCAGTCGTGTCAATGCTCTGTCGGGTTAAAAATTTAAAAAAAGGAAAGAAACATGTTATTATGGAAAATAGCAGTATGGAAGTTGATTTTGATAGGTTGCATCGCCATTTGACAGAAAACTCCCGGTTGGGAATACATACTATCCATGGTTCCGACCATTGGGAACGCGTGGAACAATATGGCATCTACCTCGCTGGGAAATCTGGTGTAAGTATTGTCATTGTACGCCTGTTTGCACTGTTTCACGATAGTTGTCGAGAAACGGACAGCATCGATTTTAACCATGGCTCTCGCGGTGCAAAACTGGCAGAGTCGCTGCGCAATATATATTTCACCATCACCGACCCGGAAATGGAACATTTGCTTTACGCCTGCCGTCACCATACCGACGGTGAAGTTACCGATAACCTGATTATCGGGTGCTGTTGGGACGCCGACCGCCTCGACCTGGGCCGTGCCCACATCACCCCAAAAGAATCATTAATGAGCACACCCGCCGCCAAAGAACTGGTACGAATTGACCGAGTGGGAAAGAGATTTTTTGAATGGTGCAAGGAATGAGAACTTTTAAGCAGGATTAAAATTATCCTGCCTATCCTGCCCATCCATGTTAATAACAATAAAAAAGGTAAACAAATCATGAATAACTCAAATCATATTTTCACCTCATCCCAAATAACTGGACAGGCCGCAATCGATGCATCTGGTTGTTTTACTGGCAGCGAGATTGGCGATGGGATTTCTTATTCCTTCCCTGCCGGCACATTAACGGGGATGAATTGGCTTACTTTTGACTTTCTGGTGCATGGCCAGCATTTGCTGATATTTGAAATGGCATTGGTGGAAAGCGCATCCGGTCGGCGATTTACACTGCTATATTCGGGATTAAACGAATGCGAAGCACGTTTGCGGATGCAGATGGACGCGGTGCAACAAAACCGTTGGCAATACGAACGCGAAGGGGCTTTTCTTAAGCCGTTGTGCGGCGGCGACCGCGTAACCCCGGAACTGGTCGACCGGGTAGATATTACGATACTGCGCAAAGCGCCGGGAGTTGTACATTGGACTCAAACGACATTGGAAGCGAGAGTTGAGGAGCCAGAATTATTACAGAATCCGAGATTGCCCGCCGGAAAGATTGTCGATGAGTTTGGGCAATCCACACTGCACGAATGGCCGCTGAAAACCCGCAGTGAAAAGGAAATGATTGACCGATTACAGGGGCAATTGGCAGATGCGGCAACACAGAACTTCCCGCCGATATACTCTCGCTACGGCGGTTGGATAGATAAAAAAATAGACGGAACCGGGTTTTTCCGCACCTATAACGACGGCAATCGCTGGTGGCTGGTAGACCCGGATGGTTATATCTTCTGGTCTGCCGGGTTGGATTGCGTGCGAGTAGATACCGACTCGAATATTGCTGGCATTCACGATGCGTTAACCTGGCTTCCGGATGCCGATAGCGAGTTTGGCGCGGCATTATCTGGTAGACAGAATTACGACGGTATAAAATATCTTGCCTGCAATTTAATCCGCGCGTTCGGTAAGGAAAAATGGCACGAAAACTGGGCAAAAATAAGTCTGGGGCAAATGCGCGAGTGGGGATTTAACACCGTGGCAAACTGGTCAGAGTGGAATATTGCCGCTGATGCCGGTTTCCCATATGTGCGTCCAATGCAATTCAACCCCCAAAATACCCCGATGATTTACCGCGATTTCCCAGATGTTTTCTCTGATGAATTCATCACTGATGCAGATAGTTATGCTGAACAGTTAAAAGATACTGCGGAAGACCCGGCATTCATCGGATATTTCCTGATGAATGAACCAACCTGGGGTTTCTCATCAGAAACCCCGGCGGCGGGAATGCTGTTCACCAACCCGAAATCAAAAACCCGCACTAAACTGGCGGAATTTCTGCGCGAAAAATACTGCAGCGATGCTGAATTGGCAAAAAATTGGCAGATTGAATGCACCTTTGACAGCGTTGCGGAAGGTGATTGGCGCACAATACTGACCGAAAATGCCCAGGCAGACCTGGCGGATTTCAGCAGTCTAATGGTAGACCGCTATTTCGGCACACTTACAGAGGCGTGCCGGCGGGTAGACCCCAACCACCTTAACCTTGGCGCACGATATTACACCGTGCCGCCAGATTGGGCAGTAAAGGGAATGAGCCACTTCGACGTTTTCAGCGTGAATTGTTACGACAAGGTGGTAAATAAAAACCTGCAGAAAGCCAGTGAAATGCTGAATATGCCAGTGATGGTAGGCGAGTGGCATTTCGGCGCACTGGATGCCGGACTGCCCGGTAGCGGTATTGGCCATGTGAAAGACCAGGCGGAACGTGGCAAAGCTTACCGCCGCTATGTCGAGGACGCCGCCGCCCAACCATGGTGTATCGGCACCCATTATTTCACCCAATACGACGAATCCTGCCTTGGACGTTTTGATGGCGAAAACTGGAATATCGGTTTTCTCGACACATGTAACCGACCATACCAATATATGGTAGAGAGTGCCAAAATCGCCCATAACAACGTTTACCCGATAGCAAACGGGGTAAAAGAAACATATCAGGGACCAGTTGAATATTTACCTTTGCTGTTTTTGTAGTTAATAGTCACCATCTTAACCTGAAAAGTAATGAGCTAATCACAATTAATTGGATAAATGTTCAGTGTTTGATTTGCAAAAAATGACATCAATTAATTATTTATGATTCTACCCCGTTAGGGGTCAAACGTCTATAGAAATTGTTCAATAATACGTTCGACCCCATAGGGTGTCGCACAACAATATTGCCGGTGATCTGCGTATGTTCGACACCCTAACGGGGTCGAGGTGGAACTTACTCATACACAATAGTAAAAGGAACCCAATATGACCAAACAAACCAGTAAATGGCAGACTGCGGAATTAACTTCAACATTTCTAAATGGCATGCGTGGCGCAATTCCCGGTGCTGATTTGCAGATGACAGCCATCATAAAAATTGTTGAACATTGGGCACCGCAGCCAAATAAAATTTTAGATATTGGGTGTGGTGACGGGATATTGGGACGACTTTTGATGGAAATTTACCCGGAAGCTCACGCTTATTTCCTCGATTTTTCTGAACCGATGCTGGCGGCGGCACGGAGTAAAATTGCTGATTCATCGCGGGCAACCATCAAACAGGCAGATTTTTCATCGCCGGAATGGATAGGTGTTGTAAATGATGAAAAATTCGATATTGTTATATCTGGTTTTGCCATTCACCACCTGCCGGATAATCGTAAACTGGCTCTTTACACGGAAATATATCAACTGCTAAGCTCTGGTGGATTATTTTTGAACATGGAACATGTAAAGTCGGCAACACCAGCAGGAGAAACGCTGTTTGACGATTTATTTGTCGATAATCTCTATAAATATCACAAAAATTTAAAGCCGGAAACCACCCGCAAAGATATTGAAGCTACCTTTTACAACCGACCGGATAAAAGCGAAAATATTCTCGCGCCGGTGGAGTTGCAATGCAATTGGTTGTGGGAAATTGGCTTTACTGACGTCGATTGTTTCTTTAAAATATTCGAAATGGCACTTTTCGGAGGTAGAAAAAATGATAAATGAAATCTCTCATAATCCCGGATTGAAATATTATTATAAATTGCCGTTGCAGGGAATACCACAAACCGTAACTTTTGATATATGCGTGTATGGCGGCACCCCTGCGGGGGTAAGCGCGGCGATACAGGCAAGCCGAATGGGCAAGACCGTGGCACTGGCAGTATTTCGACGTCACGTGGGTGGAATGACATCCGGTGGATTAACCGAGGTAGACCTGGGCAATAAAGATTCCATCGGCGGTATTGCGGCCGAATTTTACAATCGACTTGGCAGTTGGAGTGGTTTTAGTCCGTCAGCAGCAGAAAATACCTTTCGAGCCATGTTGGACGAAGCCGGGGTAACAGTATACTATGAACATCGTCTGAATAAAGTTATTAAAACCGACAATAAAATTACCGCAATAACCTTTGAAAACAAAAAACGAATTGAAGCGAAAGTTTTTATCGACGCCTCTTACGAAGGCGATTTATTCACTAATTCAGAAGTTTGTTACCACATTGGCCGTGAGAATAATTCGGATCATGACGAAACAGTGAACGGTTTTCAGATTTCACCGACTCACCAGTTTCGTTTTCCAGTTGACCCATATCAAATCCCCGGCGACCCGGACAGCGGCTTACTGCCAGGCATTACGGACAACCCGGTAATATCAGCCGGTACCGGGGATGATCGAGTGCAGGCATATAACTTTCGTATGTGGGCGGTAACAGCCGATGAAGGCATCCCCTGGCCGCAACCGGCAGGATATAACCGCAACGATTACGCGCTGTTGCTGCGCTACTTAACCACCGCACCACCTGATTTCGATTGGGATTTCACTTACCTTCACGGACCGGTAAAGTTGAACCTTGGCGATTGCAACAACGCCGGACCATTTTCTACTGATTTGCTTGAAGGCAGTTATGACTGGGCCGAAGCAGACTATGAAACCCGCGAGGAAATCTTTCAAAAGCACATTACTTATCAACAGGGACTAATGTATTTCCTCGCCAATGATGATGAAGTGCCGGAAAAAGTGCGTGAATATACCAGAAAGTTCGCCTTACCGCGTAATGAATTCATGGAGACCAATGGATGGCCACATGAATTATATATTCGCGAAGGTTGCCGAATGGTGTCAGGCTATGCAATGACTGAACATAATTGTACTGGCAAAGAGGTTGCAGATGATTCAATCGGACTCGCCAGTTACACTATGGACTCGCACCACTGCCAGCGCATAGTTAAAGATGACATAGTGGTGTGCGAAGGATGCATAGAAAAAACAGTTCCCAAACCATACCCGGTGAGTTATGACTCCATAATTCCCTGGGAGGAAGATTGCACAAATATATTGGTACCGGTATGCCTTTCCGCAACCCACATGGCTTACGGATCAATCCGCATGGAACCGGTATTCATGATCCTCGGTCAATCCGCCGCCACCGCAGCATCACTTGCAATAGACGCCAAAGTTAAAGTACAGGACGTTAATTACAAAAAATTACGCAAACAATTGCTGGCAGACGGACAAATTTTGGATTGGTGAACTTGCCGGGGACAGCCACGAATCCCTATTTTCTTTAATTGTTAACTTTTATCTATGCTGGGATTCGAGACAGTCCCCTACTGCTGCCAATCTTTTTAATAAGACCGGATACTAAAGTGATAAAAAAACCTTTAAAATTAAGTAAGCTGATAATAAAAAAGTTTGGCCGAACAAGGGGACTGCCTTAAATGCGGAAAAAATCAAACCCGTTATAAGTCATAGTGGTTGCCCGCATTTGTGGCTGTACCCGATAGGAGCCCGGCTGAACAAAGAGACTGCCTTAAATGCGAAAAAAATCATACCCGTTATAAGTAATAGTGGTTGCCCGCATTTATGGCTGTACCCGAAAGTAGCTCGAAAGTAAATTTTGATTTTATTATAGCAGGTGAACTTACAACGAATATGGTATAATATATTTGTCCGTAAATATTCTCATTCATTAATTACCGGATCAGACTAATGTAAGAAAGGAGAAAAATATGTTTAATTTAGCCAAAATTTTTGGATTGTTTAATTACTTGCCGATGTTAATGCAGGTGGTGCAGTCTGTTGTTGACATGAAAGGTCAGAAATTACCTGAGAACAAAGAAGCCGATGAAGCATTACTCATAATGATGCGCGATATGGATAATAGATTAAATAATGTTGAGATTGAAAACGATGCACTGCGTAACCGGGTGAAAAATCTGGAGAGTGTGTTGTCTACCCAGCAGGTATATTTATATACTGCCATTGGTGTGGCGGTAGTTGGCTTAATAACAGCTATTATTGCATTGAGTAGATAAGTTTTCAGTTTTCAGTTTTCAGTTTTCAGTTGGGGTCATTTCGACAAGCTAACTGACCATAATAATTGTTGAGCAGGAGAAAGATATGGCTGCAAAAGAAAAAATTGATTGGGTTCAGCTTATTTTAAATAATATCAAACATGTACCGGCAGTGATTCAAACGGTTCAGTCTGTTATTGATATGAAATCACCAAAGCCAGCCGATACCAGCGAGGCTGACGAAGCTATTGCTGCATTTGTGCGTAATGTAGATGATCGTTTAAATGCGGTTGAATCTGAAAATGAAAATCTTCGCAATCTCCTGAAAAATCAAGCAAATGTATTAGCCAAATTACAGATATATCTGTATTGCTCATTAGGGTTGGCTATCAGTACATTAATTTATGCCATTGTAAAGTGAGTAGATAAGTTATGCCTACATTAGTTCAATTTGGCGCGGGTAATATTGGTCGTTCATTTATTGCCCAGTTATTCAACGCCGCCGGTTATAAAATCATCTTCATTGATGTTAATCCTGATTTGCTGAAGCTGTTAAATGAGCGCGGATGTTACAAGGTTAATATCGTTGGCGACCGCGACGAACTATTCACCGTCAGCAATATATCCGCTATCGACGGACGGGATATTCCCGCTGTTGCCGCCGCCATCGCTGACGCAGATATCGCGTCCACAGCAGTCGGTTCTGGCGCGTTACCATACATTATGCCTGCACTTGCAGCAGGACTGCAAAAGAGATTAGAAGAGAATAAAGGCGCGCTCGATATCATATTGGCGGAGAACCTGCGCGGTGCCGCCGGAATAGTCAGCAACTATTTAAACAAACTTCTCCCCGCCGATTTCCCGCTTGCAGATATGGCGGGACTGGTGGAAACCAGCATCGGCAAGATGGTTCCATTGATGACCCCAGAATTGCTTGCAGAAGACCCACTGCAGCTATTCGCAGAGCCATACAATAATTTGATTGTTGATGAAAAAGCATTTTTAAACCCCATTCCCGCTGTCCCGGGCATATCAGCAAAAGCGAATATGTCGGCGTATGTGGATAGAAAGCTATTTATCCATAATTTGAGTCATGCGGCAACAGCTTATCTGGGATTTCTTAAAAACAAAGATTACACCTTCATCTGGCAGGCGATTTCTGACCCGCAAATAAAAGAAAAAGTTTACCAGGTAATGGTACAATCCGCAGCAGCACTGATCGCAGAATATCCTGACGAGTTCAACACTGAAATGCTGAATAAACATATCAATGACTTGCTGCATAGATACCTTAACAAAAAATTAGGCGACACAATTTTCCGCGTCGGCCGCGACCTTCCCCGCAAACTATCCCACGATGACCGCATCATCGGTGCCATGGTACTGTGCGAAAAACATAGCCTGCCCATGAATGAAATAGCCGATATCGCCGTCGCCGCCATGAAGTTCCACGCTGTTGATGACAACGGAAAAACCGCCCCAACAGACGATACCTTTCATGAGAAATTGGCAAAAGAAGGCATCGAAGGAATCCTGAAATATATAAGCGGCTTGGATATTAACGAAAGTATCGCGCAGGAAATATTGAAGAGAACGAATTAATTACACAGAGAGACACAGAGGAGACACAGAGATTCACGGAGAGAATATAAAAATCCTCTGTGATACTCTGTGTCACATAAGGAGTCATTTATCATGCGTTATTTTCTTGCTATTTTACTTATTCATCTTGGGCTATCTGTGGTTGCACAGCAACCTGTAGATCCTTACACGCTTGATGCGTTGCTGAAGCGAATTCCCCCCATTACTGCTAATACCCAGGGACGCCTGCCGTTGATTACCTGGGAGCCATTCATTACAACTGCAAAAGATAATAGTTTCTCAAAATTTGTGCCGCTTTCAGAAGATAATTATAAAGCTTTGAATCAGCGTGGTTTAGCTCAGGCGATTCCAATTCGCGCTGAATATATCCCCATCGCTGCCGCTATGCAAAAAGCCGGGATGCCAGTGGTGCTGATGGAGGGAAATGGCGGCGATGTACCGGGTTCGCTGGCGATTGACAGCCTACATAAATTGCCTAAAGATTTTAAATACAAAGGTACTCTGCACCCATGCCCATTATTATTGGCTGGCTGGCATACTCAAGCGATGAAAACTCGTGCAGTGTTACAGAAATTTAAGGACGCAAATATTAATATTTCTGCCGCCTGGCTGGATTGGGAAAATGAACCGTGGTGGACTCAAGATGAATGGGAACAATCGCGAAGTTGCGAGCGATGCAAAGAGCTTTTCTCACCCGGAATTTTAGATAGCTACCCTTCATATCGTGATTTTATCGTACGATTTCGACAACAGTTATACAGTACTTATCTGGCTGCGCCAATCCGCGAGTTCTATCCTAAATGCGTCATTACCAATTGGGCAGTGGTACATTCCAGCCCGGAACTACTCACTTTGCATTATTGGGGACGATTCCGTTTTCCCCCCATGAACATCGGACTGTTCAACGCCACAAATCCTGTCGCTTATGGCAATGACATAGAGTATTCTTTGGTCTGGGACAAGGTTTGGAAAAAACCGAAAGAGACGCCGCTTAACCAGGAAAATATGGATAAATTGTATACTTATGTAATGTTATCACAGGTGTCTGAAGATGTTGCCAATGCACAAAAAATGGCTCCGGAGAGTTTATCTATTCCCTGGGTATGCCGTTATTGCCCGGATTTGGAAGACCCTAAAGTACCGATTTTATCGAGGGCCCGTTATCAAGAGATATTGCGTCATATCTGGCTGCGCGGAGCCGACAGTTTACAGATATTCAATGCCTATCGTACGAAATACCCGGAAATCCGCGCCGAAGAAGTCGAGGATGCTGTAGCAAGTTATGCCGAAGCAATGGAATACCGACATATTCTTGAAACAGGCGCAGTTATGAATACCAACGTACCGGGAGTAGAAGATACAAGCGCAATATGGTCTGGTATGAATACTGATAATGAAGCTGTAATCCGGGCATTCTCTCCAAGAAATAAAACTGTAACACTATCAATATCAATATGGAAAAATACGGCTAAAGTTCATTTGAAAGCTCCACCGGAAGGAGCCAGCTATATAATAAGGCGAGAAGGTAAAAAGATTATAATCTATAATCAGCCATTGAAAAAAATATAAATTGATAAGAACTATAAAAATCATATAAAATCAAGAAACAATAAAGGGGCAATCAAAAGAATGATTGCCCCAAATCAGTTAACTAATCAAATATTCACCGTCACCAATACAGTGACGTCGTATTCCTTCTCTCTTACTTCTGCGGATTCGGGTTGATTGATGACATTACGCTTTTTGTCAGTTCGTCAATCTGCTGCTGCATTTCCGGGGTTACGTTTTTATCCGCACCCTCAGGAGCAAGTTCTCTCAGTTGTTTCATAGATAAGAGATTCAACAACAGGCTTAGAGCGTTACCGCCGCCGTTATTGCCTTCACCGCCCATGGTTATCTGGGTGGATGGCACCAGCGGTTGTTTGCCTACTTTCAATGCTTCTGCAAATGCGGTTAATACTGTGGTGTAAACCTGGTATTCCGCGCCACCGAATGCATTTACTTTCTGCTGGGTTGCGATACCTTCCGCTACACCCATCTTGGCTACACGGGTGGAATCGGCATTTGCCAGCAGTAAAGTGGAGTTCGCTTCTGCCTCGGTCATGATTACCTTGCTTTGCGCGTCCTGTACTGTTTTCGCCCGCTGAGCCTGTCCGATGTTTCCCTGTACCGTAATATTAATTTCGGATTCGGTTAACTGGGTCTGCTGTTTCGCGGCGGCCTGGGCCAGGCGGAGTTGTTTTTCCTGGTCGGCCGCCTGACCCTGGCGTTTGTAGGTTTCCACCTGTTCGGTGGCTATTTGTCTATCACGCAACTGGGTATACATGGTTTCGATGCGGTCATCACCAGATACTGACCGCGGAGTGCCGATGAGAACATCATGCAGTTTAAGGTTATATTCATTAAAACGTGTGCTCATTTTATCAAGTGCTTCGATACCAAGCTCTGACCGTTCCTGAATCAACAGCAGCAAGGTTCTTGTCTGTCCAGCATTCTTGAAGAAAGCACTCACCATCGGGTCAAGGCTTTGTTCTACCAGTAATTTAACATCACCAAATCGCTGAATAAGTTGTGGAGCTTCTTTGTAGTCGATACTCAACACAACCGATAACGGCAATTCCGGTTCAAAAGCGTCTTTGGTA
>JBIJDE010000084.1:0-13208 GCA_044344305.1 Armatimonadota bacterium | reverse complement strand
AATAAATGTTACAGGTAAAACACATCATGTTATTAGAATTTAAAGTATCAAACTTCAAGTCATTTAAAGATGAAATGGTATTTAGTATGATACCTGCGCCAAAAATAAGAGATATCTCATACAGCATCTTGAAAAAAAAAGTGGGCTCTAAAGAATATAAAGCACTCTCTACAGCTATTATTTACGGTCCTAATGCAGCGGGAAAAACGAATATAATTGGGGCTATTGAGTTTTTAAAAGAGATCATTTTGAAAGGAAAAATTGATTTCACTCAATTTAATGCTGAACAACAAAAACAAACCGCTAATCCTGTTTTGAATCATATTGAATTGGTGGCTAATATAAATAACTCTGAATCAGAACCACTGACTTTTTCAATTAAATTCATTCATAAGAATATACTTTTCGAATATCATTTGAAAATTATCATAGGAATTTTTGCTGATTCTAATCAGCAAAGAAAGATATCATTTGAAGCATTAACGGTGAATAATAAAAAGATATTTGAAAGAAAAGATACTGTCAATATAACTAATATTGATAGCATTGAATTAAACCCAAAAACGGATCGTGATGCAAGTGCCAATATGGCCAATAATGTTGCCGAAGATGAATTGTTTATTTCAACCTATTTCAAAGTGTTATATAGTGCTGAAATTGTTGATATTATTCATGAATGGTTCAGCAGCAAGCTGTCAATTATATACAGTTCAGATAAAATGCAATTTATGCCAAACTTGACAGGATTACCTGAAAAAACGTTATTAGTTGATAAATATCATGAAAACGCTGCTAAAATATTTGGTATTGGTGGGTCGAGAATTGGATATGCAAAAGATGAGCAATCAGATAAGCCGTTATGCTTATCAATGATAACACGGTTGTTCGATAATAGAACTATCATTATACCATCATCTTTTTTTGAATCGTTAGGAACTTTACGATTTATGAATATTTTTCCATTGATTATTCATGCTCTAAATAGTGGGAGCACACTTGTAATTGATGAATTTGACGCATCAATTCATCCAATGGCTCTAATGAGTATTATTAACGCATTTCATAATGATGAAATTAATGTTAATGGTGCCCAATTAATATTTAATACACATAATCCTATTTTTCTAAATAGAAACTTACTCAGACGTGATGAAATTAAATTTGTAGAAAAAGATGAAGAAACTGGAAATAGTATACATTACTCATTATCTGATTTCGGTACAACAGGCAAAAAAAGCGTGAGAAACAGGACTGACTATATGAAGAATTATTTTATAAGTCAATACGGTGCTATCAGGAACATTGATTTCTCTGACATTATAATTGATGCTATGAAAGAGAATCACAAATAGGAGTTAAATAATGTATATAAAAAAAGAAACTGTGAAATTTATTATTACTGTTGATGGTGAAACAGAACTTTGGTATTTTAACCATTTACAACAACTTATCAAATCATCTAGTGACAGTTGCTGTTATGTTAACTTCGATATCAAAAAGAAAACAATATTAAAACATACAAAATCGTTACCACCTATTTGTCCTGATTTTTATTTTCACATCTGTGATTATGAATCCAATGATCCAATTCATACAGCTAAATTTAATACTATGTTAAAAGAATACAAAAAAGCAAAGCTACTTAGAAAAGACATTAAATATCAAATAGGGTACAGTAACTTTACATTTGAACTTTGGATGATCTTACATAAAATTGATTATTTTGAGTTATCTCAACATCGTGACCATTATAAAACACAGATAAATAAAGCATATAATAAAAATTTTCAATTTATTGATGATTATAAGAAACAAGATGAGTTTAATAAAATATTAAATGAGATTACATTAGAAGATATACAAAATGCTATAATTCGAGCAAAAAAAATAAGAAATAATAATAGCACAATCGGTATTAAAAATATTGAATATAGCGGCTTTACATTTTATAAAGAAAATCCTGACCTTACTATTCACGAATGTGTCGAGATAGTATTAGAAAAATGCGGATTACTGCCTGCAACACGGAGAAAAAAATGAGCAAATACGACTTGATGCAGAAAGAACTTGCTACCGGGTGGAATACCTGGCACGCTAATTCTGTCACCTGGCACTCGCTGTTGCCGGAAGGCTTTACGGCTATTTTTGGCTTAAAAAGCATGACTTCGCGTTATCACAAACGCGAGTTTTTGCATGAGGAACGGTCGCAAGGCGGGCCGTGGGTGAAACACCTGGACCATTCTTATGATGGCGCGTATACTGCCATGGAACTAACATGGGAAGGATTCACTGTACAGATTGAAACAGCGGCGAGTGGCGATAACATGGTCGCGCTATTCACCATGTTAAAACAACATCCATACACAATACCGCTATTGATAGTTGAAAATGGTTTATCGTGGGGAAAAGAAGGCAGAATTGGCCGTGATGGTGATACTCTGACATGGGAAAATGCAAATAAAATGCTGACCTTGCATGCTACATGCGCTCCCGTGGAAAATCCGCAGGTATGGGCCAGCGCACCATATCTGGCATTACCACTGACCGATGAAGTCGGTGTCTCAATTGGCGATAAATTACCACTTTCAGTTATTAAAGAAATGATTACCTCTGCCCGGCAGAAATCAATAGATGAAGCTGCCGGATATGGTGAATTGAGCGAATATTATCACATGATGAAAACATCTGTCGCGTGGGATACCATATATGAACCATCGAAAGATAGAGTGGTAAGCCCGGTAAGCCGCAATTGGTGCGTTAGTTGGGGAGGGTACGTGCTGTTCGACTGGGACACCTATTTTGCCGGTATGATGTTTGGTGCCGGGTCAAAAGAACTCGCTTATGCTAACACTGTAGAGATTACCCGTGCGGTGAAATCATGCGGATTCGTGCCAAACTTCACCGCATCCACCGCCGATTCATGGGACCGTTCCCAACCACCGGTAGGTGCTATCGTGTGTATGGATTTATACCGAAAATTCCATGATAAATGGTTTCTGGAAGAAGTATATGACGACCTGTTAACATGGAATCGATGGTGGGTTAAGAATCGTACAACTCCGGAAGGTTTCCTGTGCTTCGGTTCACATCCATTTGAAGTGAAATATGGCAGCTATCATGAGTTAAATCAGCATACATGGCAATGTGCCGCCTTTGAGTCTGGACTGGATAATTCGCCAATGTATGATGATGTACCATTTAATTCAAAAACAAATATGTTGGAATTGGCAGACGTTGGACTGATGGGATTATACGTGGCCGATTGCCGTGAATTGGCTGTGATGGCGGAGATACTTGGAAAGAGTGAAGTGAATGAGTTAATAGAACGCGCTGGTATTTACGCCGAAGCTACCCAGAAATTATGGAATAATGAAGCGGGAATTTTCTTGAATAAACGCACAGACACCAGCGAATGGAGCCATCGATTATCTCCTACTAATTTTTATCCGCTCATCGCGCAGATTCCTTCACAAGAACAAGCAGAACGCATGATGAAAGAGCATTTCATGAATCCAGAAGAGTTTTATGGCGACTGGATAATGCCGTCAATAGCCCGCAATGACCTGGCATACCCCGACCAGGAGTACTGGCGTGGACGTATCTGGGCACCTATGAATTATCTGGTGTATTTGGGATTGCGCAAATATGATTTGCCGGAAGCAACAAAGGAGATGGTAGAAAAATCAAAAGCTCTGTTGATGCCGGAATGGACAACAAAACGCCATATCCATGAGAATTATAACGCTGATACCGGCATGGGATGCGATGTGGGGAGCAGCGACCCGTTTTATCATTGGGGTGCATTGTTGGCGCTTATTGGAATTATAGACGCAGGGAAATATTGAACAGTAATATTTACATAGGCACATCCGGGTGGTCATACCCCACAGGTTTCGGCAAGTGGAAAGGAATTTTCTACCCGCCGAAATGGTCGGGAGATGAATTAAAATATTACTCCGACCGCTTCAACGCGGTCGAGGTAAACTCGTCATTTTACCGTGCATTAAATGTGGAAATGGTGCAAAGCTGGGTAAAACGCACACCGGCATATTTTCAATTCGCGGTCAAACTATATAACAAATTCACCCACCCATCCATGTATCAAAAAACACAGAATGCGTCACCGGCAATAACTGCTGACGACGTACAAATTGCCCGGGCACCACTGAATGTATTGATGGAGAAAGGTAGATTTGCCGCACTGTTAATCCAATATCCCGAGTTTTTCCAGATGAACCTTGGCAATATTGCCACCCTGCGCCAGACGCTGGAACAATTTAAAACATATCCTCTGGTGGTAGAGATTCGCCACCAGAGTTGGCGAACCACCCAAACCTACGATTTGCTGGCAAATCACGGTGCCACTCTTGCCCGCATTGACGAACCATATTTCAACAACTTCGACGAAGTTAGCACCGGTAAATTCGAATATTGGCGTATGCATGGTAGAAACAAAGAACAATGGCGCGCGAAAGATGCCGGCATGGGCAAATATGATTATCTTTATACACCAGACGAAATAACCGAAATTGCCGACTTGATGGGAAAATACGGCGACCCTAAAAATCGCCGTTATTCATTCTTCAACAATCACCCCAACGGCAAAGCAGTGGTGAATGCAGTAGAATTAGCCTATCAAACCGACCAGAAAATCCCCTTTGCCAAGTTTAGCCACATGGCAGAAAAATATCCTGATTTGAAAGAGATTACGGGAGCGGGGACGTTGATGTAATTGGAAATGGCAAATTGCAAATTGTAAATTGTAAATTGTAAATTGTAAATTATTATATCAGCTTAAAGTTTTTTAAAGAAAATAATGCGAAATAATTTAAGTCTCATTTTGGAAAGGGACGCAAGTCCGGCTTATTTTAACGGAATCTATAATATTAACTACCAGCAAATCAGGAGATTGTCGTTCAATAGATATTAGTAAAAATAAATCTTTACCAAACCCGAATAATTATTACACTCAACCCGAATAATTATTACACCTGCACACCGGCTTCCCAGAATAATTGAACAGTTACCAGAACTAATATTATTTGGGTATACCGGATGAGTGTCAGGTATTCTTTTATCATTTTTAAAAAAATATACTTTCTCTCATTACTCTTCACCCTTCTCTCTTCTCAATGTGGTATTATATTACTGGCATTTTACAACTATTTTATCCGGGGGAATTATGATTATTGAGCTTACTGATGATGTGATGGCGGCGTTGACTATTCAGCAATATGGCGCACAGCCACAGATAGATGGGGTATTTTATCATCCGCTGAAGAAACACCGCGCATTGGAAAGTGATTTTATGGAATATATGCGGTTAACCGGCGGCACCATGGATAATTTCCCGCATCAGTTTGAGCCGCGTCAAATTTCACTTGCCACCGCCGCGCCGGGACGTATTAACGCATTTCATCTGCACCCAAAGGTAGAACAAAACGAGATGTGGTGTGTGATAGCCGGACGTATGAAAGCATGGCTGGTAGATATACGCAAAGATTCCCCGACGGTTGGTGTAAAACGGCAATTTGTCTTGAATGGTGAGGAACCGGGTTTTCTATTTATTCCCACCGGTGTGGCACACGGATTTCAGTCCGGTCGCGATGGTGCGACATTGCTGTATGCTATGAACTCACAATTCAATTTTGACGATCCTAACGAAGGCCGGTTGCCATGGGATTTCTTTGGTGCTGACCTGTGGGAGGCTGACCGTGGCTGAATATAATAAAATAATGGTTACAGGCGGAGCAGGATTTATCGGCAGCAATTTTATCCGCTACATACTGCGTCAACGTCCAGACACCCTGATAATAAATTTTGATCTACTCACCTACGCTGGCAACCCGGATAACCTGTCTGATTTTGAAGGATTGCCTAATTACCATTTCATTCAGGGAGACATCAGCGAACTGGAAGATGTAAAAAACGCTTTTGATATCTTTCGTCCCGATTCCGTAGTGCATTTTGCCGCCGAGTCCCATGTTGATCGCAGCATCAACGACCCATCGGCATTTATTCGTACAAATTTCGCTGGTACTGAAATGCTATTGCGAGTGGCTAAACTGCATCATATCAAGAGATTTCTTCATGTTAGCACTGACGAGGTATACGGTTCATTATCCCTGACCGACCCGCCATTCACTGAAAACACTCCCATCGCGCCTAACTCACCGTACTCCGCAAGTAAAGCGGCATCCGACCTGATAGCCCGCGCCTATTACCACACCTATGACATGCCGGTGGTAATTACGCGCTGCAGCAATAACTATGGTCCATACCAACACCCGGAAAAACTGATTCCGCTGATGATTACCAATGCTTTGAAAGACGATACACTTCCAGTATATGGCGACGGCATGAATGTGCGCGACTGGATATACGTCGCCGACCATTGCGCCGGGATACTGGCTGCGCTGGAAAAAGGGCATGACGGCGAGGTTTACAACCTGGGTGGCAATGCCGAGGAAACTAATTTAGATGTCGTGAATAATATCCTGAAAATATTGGGTAAATCTACTGATTTGATAAATTTCGTCATTGATCGTCTTGGCCATGATCGCCGTTACGCTATGAATATCAGCAAAGCAAAAAATGAACTAGGTTGGTCACCCAAATACACCTTCGAACGCGGTTTGTCAGAAACAGTTGCCTGGTACAACGCCAACCCGGAATGGGTAGAAGGGGCTTTGAAGAGGAAATAGATAGATAAGGGAATGGGAGAAATTTATTTTTGTGCCGCGCATGATTGTTTGGTCACAACTTAAGTTAATGCCACTGCCTGTCGTGAGAGTTCATTTTCGTAGCATTGTCGGGGTTCAAGCGGCGTCATGAAACCCAACTTCTCTAACCACAGCAGATAATTCTGTCTGAATAGTAGCACTGCACTTCGAACCTCGTCTATGTTTTAAAAACGTGACCCAAAATTACCAGCTCTTTTATAAACTATTCAAAGCCTTCTCTGCCGCTTTCTGAAGAGTGGTTATTTCACTGTCAGTCAGCCAGTCTGGTTTAAAACTGTTGCCCACCGGGCTTTTACCGGTCAGGAAGCCGCAGAATACCAGACCGCCAAGGTATTCGCCGGTTCGATTGGCGTGATGACCGTCCATATCCAGGCTGTATTCGCTGGTTTCCTCATTTTTACGCCAGTAATAGCCAGCGTGCAGTGAATTTTTCTGATCTGGCAACGCAGGAAATACCGGATTAGCGAAGTTATAATTAGAGTCTGGTGTATATATGAAATCAGAGTCATAAGATGCTATTTGAAATGCGTCGCCAACGGGCACTACCCGGATGTTTAATTCAGCGGCCACTGCCTTGTAGGCGGCAGATAAATCTTTATACATTATATCCATACTATCATTTACGCCATCAAACCGCGGGTCATCTTTGCGATATGCCCAGGTTTCGTGCATGATTACTTCAACTTGTGGCGCGTACTTTTTAGCATAGTCATATAAATATCCGGCGTATGGCTGATAAGTAGTAATATCGTTGCTTATCCAACTGAATTGCTGAATAGTGACATAATCCCATTTGTCCATTAGCAATGACTCTTTTAATCCAAGGTTGCCTTCGGTTTCCTTTGGGTTGTAATAAGGCATACCTTCAGGGTCAGTCGGGTCAGCCTCGTGAATTTGCGCCAATCTCCAATGCTTATCAAACGGACATCCACCAATATTTGCACGGCCAATTAATATTTCATCATTGGCACCTTGCATAATTTGCGGCAAATATGCAGAAATATTGTCAGCGAAAGAGTTGCCAAAAGTCAACATTCGAATCATTATTTTCTCCCAAAATGAAGTGGAATTGCTAAGTAATTATAACATTTTTGGAATTGCAAATGGCAAGTTGTTATTTCCAAAGTTCTCCGGTTAACATTATTTTGAAAATTAATTTAATTTTGCAATAAATTCTCTTGACCCTACGGATGTTTAGTAATACCATTTATTTAGAAAGTTACAGGATAAAACTTTCTAAATGGGGGGGAAGCGATGTTGCAGGGTATTGTAACTGACATTCAGCGATTTTCTGTTCACGATGGAGACGGTATACGCACAACTGTCTTTCTGAAAGGTTGCCAGATGAATTGCTTTTGGTGTCATAATCCAGAAACTATTTCTCCTCAGCAAGAACTTCAGGTGAACACAGAGGAGTGTATAGGCTGTCTTGCCTGCATATCTTTTTGTCCTTATGGTGCATTGTCTCAAATTGACGGCAATCCTAAATATTCTCGGGAACGGTGTCGGGCATGCGGAGCGTGCGCGGTAGCGTGCTATGCTCATGCGCGTGTGCTGGTAGGTAGATCCATGTCTATTAATGAAGTTGTTGCTGAATTAATACAAGACAAGGATTTTTATGATCGTTCCGGTGGTGGTATCACTTTGTCTGGTGGAGAACCATTGTTGCAGATGGATTTTACTATTGGTATATTAAAACGTTGCCAACAATTGGGCATTAAAACAGCTATAGAGACAAACTTATCATGGCCATGGGAACAAATAGTAAAAGTTTTACCACATTTGGATATGTTGATGATGGATGTGAAATTAATTGACCCTATTCGTCATAAAGAAGCAACTGGAGCAAACAATCGACAGATACTGGATAATTTACGGCGATTATCTAAAGAGAATATTCCGGTAATCATACGTACCCCAATAATTCCTGGTGTAAATGATACGGTTGAGGATATTGGAGCCATTGCGGATTATCTAAGCGACATGCCAAACCTGATTTATTATGAATTATTGCCATACCATCCGTTGGGAACTGGTAAAAATAAAACATTGGGAAATTTAGAAACAAAAACATTAATTCCACCATCAAATGGATTAATGCATTCACTAGCAGAGACAGCGCGTCAACGCAATATCACTGTGCGAATCGCAGGTGAAGCAACGACGAATTTGACTTGACCAGTAATAAGGGAAAAAATATTTTGACAATAGCAGTAGCAGTAAATTATGCAGAAAGAATTGCACGTCTCCGTGATCGCAAATTGGCACAAACAGCCGAAAAAAAGCGACGCAATGGATATATGAACGCAGATGACCATGGACTTGTGCCTGCCCCACTGGATTTTAAATGGGAAGCAGTTCCTAATCATCCAAATGGCGGGTTTTATGGTTTTAAAGGCTGGGGTGATAATTACCGATCTCTATTGGATACTCATCCAACCTATGTCGACCCGGATGATGCGCTGGCAGGACGATATATGTTTTACCTGTCATGGATGCAACGCGGCGGGTGGAAACCAGAATTTGATTTTTCTTTTTTACATGAAGAGCAAAACAAATACGGCATAGTTCATGGCATTGGCGGTCCCCAACATTTTGCTCCAGATTTACAGATGGGGTTGGAACTTGGCTGGGGTGGATTATTACAGAAAATTCGCCATTTTCGCGCACAACAAGGACCGGAATTTTCTGAATTTTACCAGGCAGAAGAAGATATTGTCGTTGGAATTCAAGGCTTTATTCGTCGGACCATTGACACTATTAAAGAAGCAGAAGCGAAAGAAACAACACCTGACCTTCGTGATAATTTGCATGAAATGGCAGAAGTAAACAGTTGGTTGGTTGAGAATCCCGCCCGCACATTGCGTGAAGCGTGCCAGTGGATAGCATGGAACAACATGATATCGCGGATGTTTAATGGCGATGGTGCCGGTGGACAACTTGATGAATTACTGCGACCATATTATGAACGCGATATTGAGGCAGGAATTATTGATGATGATATTGCCACATATTATATAGCTTGCCTGTTGTTGAATGACCAGCAGTATTATCAATTATCTGGCGTAAATGTTGATGGTCGCGACATGACAAGCCGGGTGTCATACCTGGCACTGGACGCCGCCCATCTTATCAGCATTCCCTGTAATCTGACTATTCGTCTTCATGATAATATTGACGAAAACTTTTTTCAGACAGCGGTAAAATATCTGGTACAAGACCGTCAAGCATGGCCGCGTTTCAGTGGAGAAAAGGGATTAACTGAGGGTTTCATGCGGAATGGATATTCTCGCGATCTCGCCCGCCAACGCATCGCGGTTGGCTGCCACTGGATGGCGATACCGGGACGTGAATATACTCTTAACGATGTGGTTAAAATAAATACCGGCATGGTTTTTGATGTAGCACTATGGGAAATGTTGGATAATCCGACTATAGAAAACTCTGTTGAAACTTTATGGAACGGTTTCGTACAACATCTTGAACGTGCTGTGCTTTGTACTGCCAAGGGCATTGATTTTCACCTGGCGCACCAGAAAGATGTCAATCCCGAATTAATGTTGAATCTGTTATGTCATGGCACAATTGAACAGGGCCGTGATGCTACTGACGGCGGCGTTGAGTTTTATAATATGTGTGTCGACGGATCCGCATTGGCGGTAGTGGCCGATTCCTTTGCCGCCCTTGAGCAGCGTATTGAAAAAGAAAAAGTTCTGACATGGAAAGAAGTCGCAGAACATTTGCGCAGTGATTTCGCAGGAATTCCCGGAGAGCGGGTACGTTTGATGCTGAGCCATAGTGAAAAATATGGCAGCGGCAATTCACTTGGCGATAAATGGGCGTTACGCATTTCAGAAAAGTTCACAGAATTAGTAAAGGCCCATCCCACCCCGGGAGGTAAAAACATGATTCCCGGCTGGTTCTCCTGGTCAAATACGATTCCCATGGGCAAACAACTATCCGCAACCCCTAACGGTCGCCATTCCGGATTACCTATTTCACATGGTGCCAACCCCGACCCGGCATTTCGCAAAGACGGTGCACCTACCGCGATGGTACGCGCCATTGCCGCTATTCAACCGGGATATGGAAATACCGCACCGGTACAGATGGAAATTGACCCGGGAGTATCACGCGGCGACAATGGACTACGTAATGTGGCAACCCTGATAAGAACCCATATCGACCTTGGTGGGACACTGTTTAATATCAATGTTATAAATAAAGAGAAGATACTCGCCGCTCACAACGACCCGTCGCTGTACCCCGACCTGGTAGTACGAGTAACCGGTTTCACCGCCTTCTTTGCCAGTCTATCACCAGAGTTTAGACAACTTGTCGTGGACAGACTTATGGAAGGGTAAGTTGAAGAGAGAAGAGTGAAGAGTGAAGAGTGAAGAGTGAAGAGTGAAGAGTGGAAAATTGTAAATTGCAAATTGCAAATGGCAAATTATGCCTCTCTCTTGAGGGAGGTGTCACCGCAGTGACGGAGGGAGTTACCACGCACAAACTCCTGCAAAATTCATATAATCATACTCGACTTCATCCGACTTCTACCGACATCAACCGACTGCAATCGATATCGAAATATTTATCATAACTTTTTCTTGAAATATTATTGACAAACTAAATACCAAGGTCTAATATGTAAGATAGTTTTTAAAAGGTAAATTTTAGAATATTTCGCAATTATTTAAATTCAATAGATTTTCCTTTTATAAATAAAAATTTTGGGAGGTAAAAGCTATGCAAAAATCAAGTCATCGACGTGGTTTTACACTAATTTAATTATTAGTAGTAATTGCCATTATCGCAATTTTGGCCGCGATTCTGTTCCCTGTTTTCGCCAGAGCGCGTGAGAAAGCGCGTCAAACGACCTGTATCAGCAACCAGCGGCAAATTACGGCTTCATTGATGATATATGTCCAAGACCATGAAGAACAACTGCCTACAACCAGTGCAGTATGGCAAGGCATCAGCGTTGATTCAGGTGTACTTATTTGCCCTACCGCCGGAAAGGAAAAAACAAACGGGTACCTGTTTAATGGTTTTCTTGGCGGCGTAGGAATAGGAACTATCGACAATCCGTCAACACGCGTTGTTTTTGCTGACGGTACAGCCCCTGGAAACATTGCTACGGATAATAGCCAGGCCGACCGACGTCACAGCGGGAAAGTGGTAACAGCATGTCTTGATGGCCACGTTGAAACTTTATTAACACCATTATTCAACTTGCCATCCTATGCAACCACCAACTACAGTCTGCTGCAACTACCGAATGAATATATCACCACTAAGGTTGGCAGCGCCACCGGCACCGGCGGCAATGGGAACGGCACTCCGAGCGCTTATCGCTGGGGTGATTAAATGCAGTTTGGATTCCCAATGCGCTAACAGCTAATGGAGGTGCTGATTACTGGGGTGCATTAATTTTCAACCGCACTTTGAATGTAACCAGTGTGAAGCTGCAATTATGGTGTAACGAAGGCACCAGCGCACGCAGGGTGAGTATCCAGGGTTCATCTGATGGTGTTGGATGGGGAGACATCGGATCAAAAGACTGGGGCAGCTTGCAGACTGGCAACCCTACTGTCGACAGTCCCTGCAGCGGTTCTGGATTACTGGGTATCCGCTTTTATTTCAAAACCGGCGAATATACCTACGGCAATGCCAATCGTGGCGGACCCGGAGTCATAACTTTCGAACCCATTGGCACAAACACATTTTACGATGATGAAATAAACTTCGCGAATACACCTACCTTTACTACCGTACCAACCTGCAGCAGTACATTCGACACCGGAAATTCACCGGCGTATTTTACAAACGGGCTAGTATATGACGCCAATACCCGCACGGGCAATAGTGGAAATTTATGGCCAGTCGATAGATACTGCCAGATTGACCTGGGTAAGGCGCGCAAGATAAACCGCGTAACCGTCGCCTGGGATTACTGTTGGGGCAGCAGCGGGTACAACGTCAAGTATTCCACCGATGGATCTACATGGACGGCGGTGGTCAACAAGTCCACCATCACTCAGTTAAGTAGCAGCTCCGCCAATCAATATACTTTTGACACAGCGACTGCCCGCTACTGGCGCATAACCGATGCCGCCGGCAGCAGTTATGAACTACTAACGCAAATCTTGCTCCATGGTCCGAAAGCAACTTTGCCATAGTGAGTAAAGAAAATATGTAAAGCATCTTATTATCCGCCTTATCATCCTTGATGAGGCGGATAATCTTATTTACAGGTATGTTAGGCATTCTATTCAAAAATCCCAAATCACGCCACAAATCATCTAAATTCGCGGTATAGATAGAAACCGCTACTTCTTCACCTTCTTCATCGCAATATTCTTATCGATTTCTGCTGCTTCCACTTTATAATGCACAATTTTTTTCACTCTTTTTCTTTGTCTTTGCAAAATAATATTGACAAACCACATGCCAAGGTCTAATATG
>JBIJDE010000496.1:0-3832 GCA_044344305.1 Armatimonadota bacterium | reverse complement strand
CAGCGAAATAGAATCGCCAATGCCTTCCGGGTCATAACCAAAGCCAACCCAACGGCAACGATAATCGTGTGGTGTGGCAATGATATCAAGTCCGGGTAAATCCAACAGTTCCGCCATTCCGGTAGTTCCGGTGGCAAGGAACTGGTCGCCATAATTCCTTTTCCATTTATCACGGCCAAAAATCTGGTGGGTCATCCATCCCAGCATATTGCCTTTAAAAGCGTCAAAGCCAACCAATCGATTTGGCGCTATCTTATGAAAAGCCGCGATAGCCGTTTTATAATATCGCAGGAAAAGCGGTTTCTGACATTCAAAATAATCCCGTTCACGCTTTACATCTATTGCATTTGGCCAATAATAGACCGGCTTATTTCCTCGCAGACGAAAATCACTGTCACCCGGAACCTTAACAGAGTCAAAAGTGACGTTATCATCAGCCCATGCTGCCTGTAACGATGAATCTGTTTTATATTTATCACGGATAAACTGCCTGAATTTTTCCTGCATTACCGGCGATTGATCAAATAAATACCCCTCACAGGCAAGTGGTGTGGCACCTTCTCCCAGTGGATAAACCACATAGCCGATTATTTGGTCTGCCCAGCTTTGACGTTCGCAATACCGCGCCAGGACAGTCAAAAACGCCTCTGATTCCCGCAGATATTTATCTGACGCGTATGATGGAATCTGATAGCGTAAATCTTCATAATTCAACAGCATATCATCAGGATTTTTCGTTGCCCAACTTTCCGGCGGCATATCCATCATACGAACAAAAAACTGTGCGTCCGGCACTATAGATAAAATAAAACGCGCCTGTTGGTCCAATCCGAAATAGTTTTCCGGCATTTCCACCGGCGGATCGTTAATTACCCCCGGTTCTGTCCAAAAAGGACTGGTTCCCCACTCACCATTATAACCGCCGGTTGGCATCAACCAGAACACTTTGCAACCATGCGCCGCGAAACGTTTTATAGCTTCCCGATAATTCGGGAAATTTGGTCCGCAAGAACAATAACTCGGGAAAACTATCGGCTTTCCATCCTGACAAAACACAGGTTTTCCGGCATGATTTACAATATTATAATCAGGCATAATTAATTATTCCCCGTTGACCCATTCAAGTGCCATATCAGCAAAATATGCACCACTGCCAATTACCCAATGAAGACAACCGCTATGGTCATCAAACACTTTGGCGGCAGCGCCAAACTCAGTAGGATACATATCATCCGCCCAATATCCCTGACCGAATGGTCCCTGTAAAGTAATGGCGGACATTTTATCCAGCCAATCTTTCATCCATTTCGTACGACGACCGGTTTTCAGCATACCCATGATTAATTGCGGCGGCCAGGCGACAAAACATCCACTCCAGCCATGATCAGCCCTCATACCATCAACTATATCAGGACTTTCCGGCGATAAACAATGCGCCCATGTTGGGGTAAGTAATTTGTTCAATACAAAGCTCTCTATTTCATCAACCATGTTGGCAGGCAATTTATCACCGATGGTGTTAAGCACTAATCCTATGTCATATATGTTAGCCGCCGCGTAACGACTGCCATCAGGATGCTGACAATTAAAATATCCTTCACCATCCCGGTATAAACCGCGTATTTCAGTTATTAATTCATCCTGTTCAACAGCAGTATCCTCCTGCATAATATCCATAGCCATACCCAATGCCCATGCCTGTATCGCGGTGTGGCCGGCAGTACCATGGGCGTACGTGGTTAATACTTCATGATAAGCATGACGACTGCCAAAATCAACCAATTTACTGTCCGGAAGATGGTATTTACGATGCGCCAAAACCATTTCAATGAATGCCTGACGGCCGGTAAGAGTGCGATATCCGGAAGCATCCTCATCTATTTCCGGCATGCTGCCCACAGGTTTTCCTTCCGGACGACGATTAATTTCCGTGTCAAACCAGCTATCATCACCCTGTTTCAAAAGGTTAAAACCAGCGGATATTATCGCGTGGGGATAAACACAGCATCCCCATCCCCAATGTTTGCCATTGAAATAGTTAGTCATCTGCCCCTGCAATTCCGGCGCCGACATTTGCAACAATAACATCTCATGCAATGCGGCAGGATCAAGCCGGGAAAGTAGTCCGCTGGTATACGGCAATTCCCATGACAAATACACACAACCTTCACCGCGACGTGGCCATAATGAGATATATGCAGGATTTATCACCGCGTGAGCATAATTGCGGCGCAGAGTAAGCAAAGTCAAAACACCATTGTAATACAGCTTTTTCAACGTATCTGAATCTGTATCCAACACCGGCAACGACCCACTGAATATATCGTTACCCGGGGTGAACGCGGCATCCCAAAGATTTTGCCATTTGATTCGCGAAGTGGTAAAAGCTTCATTTTCTTTTCCATGCCATCGCTTTGATATGGAAACCGCAGTTTCACAATTTTCATGATAAGTGCACAGCAAACAAATTCGGAATACACCGCCTGCTTCCACTTCAACCGACCATGTCGGCATGCGGGATTCACGCCAGAGTTCAGGTGCCGGCCAAACGCTTTGAATACTATATGCGTTACTGAGATCATTAACAAAACATCTGCTATCAGGCACATCCGTATCTTTTATTGTATACGCAAGCCCTTCAGAATCGCGAAAATTAAACATCCCGGTGGGAATCTCCGGCACCACCCAATTATATCCCTCGGTTCCCGTATTGCGCGCTCTGCCGGATAGTATTAATGCCAAATCAAGATGACGACAGGTGTCAGCGGAGTTTCTCAGATTTAATTCAACCACCACTCCAGGTTCATCCGGCAGCAATGTGGTACGACTATTCATTTCCCAGCCATCCGGTGTCGTTGCCCGGCGTTCCACCTCAAAAGCACACCAGCGAATCTGTACCGATCCGGCGGTTAACGCGACGTTTTTTCCGTTCAATACAGTGAAACCGGTAATTTCATTTCCGGCACTATACGGAGGAAAAACCGGATGCTTAAACGCCACCGGGTCGGCTTCAATTTGTATAGAACCCAACGCGTTATTTAACCCAGGATTAGAATCCCATTGTGCCACCCGGCGGGTAATCCATCCGGTGGCGAGATCATCTAATGACAATTTGCTATTCATATTAATCTTTCCCTGCCTTTACACGGGCATGCGAGCATGGCGGCAAAGTAACGGTATCACCCGCCATCTTATCTCCCTCTATTAATTCAAAGCGCATTCGTTCGGCATCAGGTAATAAGCGGTCCACAACTGCACCGGCATAAGCCTTTGGCAATTGTATCGTCATAGTCTCAGTCGGATGGCGGTTGGTCAGCAACATCCATTTGCCACTGTCATTCATACCAGCCAGAGCATCTATCCACGGCAACTCAGGACGCGATGGACGATTTTCCTGCGTTTCCCATGGGGGCGGGGCGGCGGGGTCGTCCAATGATGCATCCCAGGAAATATTCGCGTGTGAAGGATTATTTGTCGAATGAGGCGCGATGAATGTGGAACTGTCATTACTGATTTCATAAATTGTTGCTGGAAATAGCGGACGCCAAAAGCAGAAAATATCATGCACGGGAGTACGTTCCACATGTGGACCGCGCGCCTGAATAACCGGCATGGTGTTAATAAGGCTGTAATTGTTAGCCAACGCCATACGGCTAACACGACGGCAGTAATTATTCAGCGAAGCGGCAACAAACAGCGTCGTCAATGCGGTATGAGGTTCATAAAACTTCGCGTCTGTATGGGATTCACCGCGGAAAGCTCCCCACTCGGTTACTCCGATATGGTGTGGCGCGTTATACTCTGACAGCAAACTTTCAAAACTATCCAGAAC
>JBIJDE010000495.1:0-3841 GCA_044344305.1 Armatimonadota bacterium | reverse complement strand
ATATAATTACCAAGTTGATAACTTTTAACTGAAAATAAATAGTAATGGGATAAAATTACAGTCACCGTTTGGAACAGGGTCGCAGCCCGGCTCCCTTCAATTACCATGAAAACTATATTTTTTCAATTCAATCTCATCAACCAAACCAATTTCATCCCACTAAAATTTCTATCAAAAGGAATAATCATTACATCATCATTTTCAGATATTGCCTGAAAATTAAAGACAGAAATGTATGTGTAGATTCAGGTAAATGACAGCTTTTGAGGAGCCGGGCTGCGACCCTGTTCCAAACGGAGACAACATCTTTAAAGGATGTTGATTATTTAAAATCTAAATATTGAAAACCAAAAACTCATAAAATCAACCAAGAAACAACCAAGAAACAACTAATAGTTACTTTAAAAACTATTAATATTTGACATATCTTGTGTTTTTTTTGTAAAATTTGTAATAATATTGGTATTGATATTGACTATTAGCGGTTTAATAGAATATGATAGCTAAAGTTATTTCGGTATTTTTATTATCGTTTAGCAGGATATAGTCTTCAATAGGCGAAAATTATATCTGTATTTATCGTTTCGTTACGGCGAACCTGTGTAGTAGCAGTATAATCGTTTCAGCAAGAGAGGGATAGCCCGTGATGAATTTTTTTAGCCGCTTTTCCGGCACCAGCGATACCGTCGGGATAGACATCGGCAGTCATACTATTAAGGTTGCTCAGGTGGCACTTACCCGGCAAGGGTATCAATTAGTGCGCGCTGGTAGTACACCCACACCGTCCGGGGCCGTCAAAGGTGGCGTTGTCGTGGACAGGATTCAGGTCGCCGAGTCAATATTCACTCTTCTTCAGACTCTTGGCATCCGTACCACATTGGCAATCAGCGCAGTAGCCGGTCCGACCGTAGTGGTCAGACAGGTTAAATTGCCGGCAATGCCGGAAAATCAATTGCGTAAATCTATCCAATGGGAAGCTCGTAATTACATCCCTACTACTGTTGAAGACAGTATGTTGGAGTTCCAGATACTTGGCACCAGCGCGGTAGATGGCACACCACAAATGGATGTAATGATGGTAGCAGCACCCCGGGATATGGTAGAGAGCAAAATTGCCGCATTGGAACAAGCTGGATTAGAGCCGTTGGCACTGGAGTTGGAACCGTTTGCCTTGATGCGCTCAGCGATTGATCTGGTATCAACCCCCGGTTTGCAGCAGGAGAATATTGCGTTAGTTGATATCGGTCATACCTACACACACATATCTATCGTTTCTGCTGGCACATTCATATTAACTCGCAGTGTTACGGTCGCAGGGGAAAGTTTCACCCAGGCCATCATGTCTGCGTTATCAGTTGGTGCGGAAGAAGCGGAAGAGATAAAAGAAAACCAGACTGCCGCAGTAACGGATGTCGCCATGCGGGCACGGTTGTCACCTACTGGACAAGACGCAAGCCTGGCATTGGAACCACAGATAGAAGAGTTGGTTCGAGAAGTTCGCCGTTCATTTGCCTTTTTTGATTATCAAAAAGGTCCAGATGGGAACCGAAACGCATCAGGTATCAGCCGCGTTATCTTAACCGGCGGTACTGCCCGATTAACGGGTATCATTACCTTATTACAGGATAATTTGGGACTTCCCATTGAAATATTCAGTCTTAGCAAACACAGTGCATTGCGATTGCCAGAAGGTGTTACTGGATTAGATGAACAAGCACCAATGTTGGCAACATCAATAGGACTTGCCCTGCGCGAACCGATGATATCACGAGAAAGAGGAGGTTTTAGATGATAAATATTAACCTCATCGCGAATCGTCGTTCTCGTAAAATGCGCGAGATGATGTATCTTCGCTGGGCAATTTTCGGGGTGTTTATTGCTATCTTAATTGCAATTGTTATGAATTTGTTTGCGATTTTGGACAATAAATATGCATCCAATAACCGTGACGAAAAGAAAATTCAGGTTGAAGCGCTGAAACAGAAAGAAAAGCAATTGGATGTGTTGACAGACCAGATAAAAGAATTAGAACCGCAATTGATGATGTTAAACCAGGCACAAAAAAGTCAGAATGCATGGTTGACTATCATGGCGGATATGTCGCGTATTATTCCATCAGACGTTTATTTAACATCGTTTAACTCAACTGTTATTGATAAGCAAATGGCATTATCAATAAGCGGTGTCGCGATTGATGAAAAAACAGTTGGTATCTTTTCTGAGACCATTCGTACAAAAACAAGCTGGGCGGGCAATCCAAGACAAGGTGCTATCAGTGCCAGCAACAGCGAACTGCTGGGTAGACGGGTTACATTTGATATGATAATACCAATAGAAGGAATGATAGGAGGTGACTTTTAGATGTTTGGAAAACAATCAAAAATTACACTTATGATTCTGGGTTTATGCTTGTTAAGTTTTTTAATTATTGGTATTGGCGTATTTTTATGGCAACAACAAGCAGTTAAAACAACAGAAATAAAAAATGAAACAGCTCAATTAGTTACTAAAAAGAAAGAAATTGAAGATAAATTAGGACCTAACGATAAAAATATTGAGTTAGAAGATGCCAACCTGAAAAAGAAAAAGAAAAGTCTGGAAATACTGCAAAAAACTTTGATGGATTACCAGTATATTCCAAAGTTTCTTGATTATATTCAACAGGTAGCGCAGGAAACTGATAATGAACTTATCAGTATTGGTCCGGGTGAAGCAAAACCAATTGATTTTAATAATCCATTGTTCAAACCTGCCCCAAAGCCAGGCGCGGATGGTGTTGTACCCCCGGCGGCTCCTCCATCGGTAGTTCCCAAAGATCCGAAAAAACAATATAAAACAATGCCGATAACTATAACAATGAAAGGCACATACGTCAGTAGCGTGAAGTTTATCGATTCATTGCGAAAGTTTAAACAGATTATTTATATCAGAAACCTAACCTTATCCCCCAATGATATAAACGGGAAAGTGGTTGTTAACTCTATCATAACCGCCAGCGCTTTGATTGTACCGGAACAGTATATTAATTCCGAGAAAATGCGTGCTGAGAAAGCAAAGAATGGAAAACCGACAGATGATACAACTAAAAAAATAGATCCTGCAGGAAATGCAACAGATAAAACAAAATTAGATAAGAAGCCAACACCACCAGGAACTGTAGTTGCACCTGATAAAAAAGGTGGACCTGTACAACCTGCTGGTAAGGCGGTAACTGATAAGTCTCCAAAACCGATAAAGGCTAAGGATGAGACTGTAGTTCCTGAAAAAGCAACTGATAAAAAATCGACAGTAGTTAAACCAGGAGGTGCCAAACGATGAAAATGAATAAACAAACAATTCAGGTATTGGTGCTGTCTGCTTTGATGTTAGTGTTAATTATTGGTGCTGTTATGACATACGGTGGCGGCGGAACACCAACTCCACCACCTCCTGCGCCAACATCTAACGATAAGCCTGGTAGTGAAACACCGGGTAAACCAGTTGATTCAAATGGCACTTCAGATAAACCTGAAGAAGATAGTAAAGCTGTTCGAAAAAAAGGAAATCCTGCGGATTTATTGTGGATAGATACTGGACGATTGGTGAATGTTGTTAGTGATGTTAAAGGTGGAGCAGATCCTTTTGAAGATTTAATGACGCCACCACCTCCAATAATACCGAATGCAAACGCTAATGATATACCATCAACGGTTAATAATAGTGGAAATGTCTCGCCTTTGCCTGCTATAGATACTAATATTACCCAGAAAATTAATTTAATCTGGTTAAATGCTGTCGAGATTAAAAAGCTGCTGAAAAATGAAGGTTTTAATTTAAAAATTAAAACAATTAATAATAACAG
>JBIJDE010000083.1:0-13290 GCA_044344305.1 Armatimonadota bacterium | reverse complement strand
GCAGATACTTTAATGAACATCATACTACAAAATTACAGCCTAAGCTCCCCTCCTTGCCAAGGAGGGGGTAGGGGGTGGTTTTTCATTTACCACCTACTCTAATATTATTCATTCCATTATCTTTCTCAGTCTTTCCATACATTCAATCATAGCACGTCCTGTATGATATGACACCTTCCAGGGATTTCCGATTTGCGCATCTAACGGAGAACCGTCACGTGATAGCAAGGTACGCCATTCGCCTACCCCGGCTATTATCATGTATTTTACCACAAAATCCCACAGGTTGCAGAATGCATCCAGATATCGTTCTTCGCCAAATTGCTGATAACCATCAAGTAAACCAACCATCGATTCCGCATTTTGCCAGAACTCTTTCTCAAGTACCAACGGTCCGCCGCCGCGAACGCCATCGCGATAAATGCCGCCTATTTCCCAATCAACACCCTGGCTGACACCATGATCGAGTAATTTACGCATCATAGGATGATATGGTTCCAGGTCTGCTTTAGCTATTTCAAGTCCGCGATTCATTAGCCATACCAATTCAAGATTGTGACCATAAGATGTGGTTTCTGTTGGTTGTGCCGGTTGTTCGCCAAAACGCTCTGCGTTCCAGGTACGTTTGATGGCGATAGCGGGTATCGGATTCCACGCCACGTCAAACTGGTTTAATCCGCAACCGGCATTGATATCAACCATCTTATTGGCGATTAAATCAATTTGTTCACACAATTTTCGACGATGCAACGGGTTGCCGGATGCTTCATACAGTGTGGTAAATGCCTCCATCAGATGCATGTGGGTATCCAAACCTTTACGGTCGCCGCCAGCGAATCCGGGAGTTTCCGGCATCCAATCGCGTTGCATATTTTCGTAATATCCGCCATGGCGAGTATCAGCGCAGTTAACCTGCAATAAATCGAATGTTTTACTCGCGTATTCCAATCCGCGCGGGTCACCGGTTCCCAGGGTATATTCGGACAGCGCGTAAATGGCGAAACTTTGCCCGTAAACAATCTTCGCGGTATCCAACGGAGAGCCGTCTTTGTTAACCGTCCAGTACCATCCGCCAAACTCAGCATCCCAAAAGTTCTTCAACATGAACTCAAAACCATGTCGCGCGCGTTCTTTACACCCGGCAATCTCCGGGAATTTCCGCGCGGATTGCGAAAACCACCACAGCAATCGGCATTGGGTATTTGAATACTTTATCGGAGTGCCTAACGCAGAACCATCTTCTGCAAAATTCGTCAGATACCCGCCATCTTCCTTATCAATTGCACGATCAAACCAGAATGGAATAATCCCGGCTGTAAGATGTGACAAAATCGCCTGATATCGAATGTTAATCTGTTTACTGGTATTCATAAAATTCTTCTTTTACAGTTAATTCATAAAATGTACACAACTTCGTAAATTGTACAAATCGACGTGTGGAATGTCAATGCAAAATGAAAGTTTTATTGTTATTATTTCTGATATGAAAATGTCATGACAATATATTTTTGAACCAGAATTTTTTTAAAGATATTTTATAATCCTCATCTATTTTACCCCTGAACCTTCAAAGCGGCACTAAACATACGCACTGCCGCGCTTGCTGGCACATCTGCCTGCAGGTTGTGGGCAGCGGCGAATATGTAGCCACCGCTTTGCTGGGGACGCATGGCGGCTATCAGATTTGCCACCGCCGCGTCTATAATTGCCGGGTCATTGGATGGTAGCACTTCCTGGGTGTCTAATCCGCCGTGAAATACTATCCGGTCACCCCAGCTATTTTTCAACGTTTCCGGTGCCATAAATGCCACTGGCTGGATGGGGTTGATAATGCCCACGCCGATATCCGCAAGGTCGGGGATAATATCGAAAATCGAACCGCAGGAGTGGTGAAGATAGACGGCGTTGGTGAATTGATGAGTATAGGCGATACGTTCGCCCATGTAAGGTTTAACGAACTCGCGGAACATTGCCGGCGACATGAATGGCCCGCGTTGGGTGCCAAAGTCGTCTCCGCTGGTGGTGATATGGATATATTTGCCTAACTTCTCATAATATGCCGCGATGATTTCCTTTTGAAAGGCGAGTATTTTGCTGAAAAGCAGGTGGATATATTCCGGGTCAAGCGCCAGCATCATCATAAGATAATCATAACTGCACAGCCAGCACGCCATTTCCAATACGCCCCACACCGGGTGTTCCGCCACTATCACATAAGGCGTTTCTTCGTACCAGTACTGCGTTTCCTCTGCCCAGCGGTCGAAAACACCCGGGTCGTTTATCTGCGATAAAGTAGGGAGATTCCACTTAGCAATATCGTCAATCTCAGTGCCGGCCAGTGGAAACTCAACAATATCGGCATAATTTTCCGAGTAGCGATAGCGCATTCCATACTCATTCACAAATCCGTCCAGGGTTGCGCCTTCCAAACCGGTGGTAAAGTTAACGAACCCGCCCACCCTACGAAAATCAGCGTCCAACGCTTTCAACACCCGCGAGTCGCCATGCCGGTAATCGTCAGGCCGCGCGCCGGTGAACCCCAGCACATCCGCCATGCCAGCCCACAAATCATCACTCAACACAGTAGCCTGTGGACACCCGGAAAGGTCAATCGGGCAGCGATCCACCGACTGGTGCGCCATCGTCGCCGCGAAACGTTCACGATATATACTCATCTGGTATTCCCTTATGTTATAGATTTGTCGAAATTACCCAACTGAAAACTAAAAACCGAAAACTTAACACTTATCCAATTAATCCCACACCAACTCCCCTTTCTCAACATCAACCCCTGATCCGCGCAGGATTGGTATTGGGGTTTTATTTTGCTGGGTCCAGGTGCGGTTATTGCCATAATTCGGATTGGGGTAGGTGTCGGTACCGTTGAGGTCAATGAAAATGGCGGCAGTGTTTATTTCGGTGCGGATGCCGGTGGGATTGGAAATTACCGACTGGCCGAATGAACCGCCTTTATAGATATCATTGCCGCTTTTATCAAGGAATAACGCGACGCTATTATTCAGTGCCTGACCCACATTGCTGGCACCTTCGTAAATATCATCTCCCGATTCATCGACGAAAAGGCTGACAGAGAAATCGTGGGCTGCACCTACGTTGACGCAATTAGTCGAGGTGTAGTGGTCATTGCCGGCGCCATCTACCATGTAACTGACAGCAAAATGAGCGGTGGCGGATTGCCCGTACCAGACGCTGCGGTAATTGTCATTGCCGGAACGGTCGTCCAATATTCCTATGCCATACCAATAACCCACCGCCTGGCTGAAAACCCCGCCGAAATATGTATCGTCACCCGCGCCATCCAGCAGCATCCCCACGCCGCCAGCGACGGAATGGCCGTCCAGATAATCGCGGCGTTCACCGGTTCCCGCACCCTGGCACATATTGGAGTTGTGGGTTTTTGACTGCGCGCTGGGGTAAATAATATCGGTGTCGTTGGCGGTATATTTATCGTTGCCGGTAAGGTCATAAAGCAGACCTATACCCATGGTACGTCCGCAACCCTGACCATTTAGATATGTATCATAAGTATCATTACCGCCGGTATCGGCAAGGATTCCGATGCCGAAATATCCGTAACCCTGGCCACCAGCAAGTGAGTTATAGGTATCGTTGCCATCACCATAATCCGCCAGCAGTCCTACCCCGGCGATACCGCACCCCTGGCTAAAACAACCCTTTGTCGTGTAGACGTCCTTTCCACCCTGATCAATCAGAATTCCCCAACCCATCACCCCCGCGCCAAAGCACGGCAAAGTTGTTGACGATTCATAACGATCATTTCCCCCGCCATCAATGATGATGCCAACAGGATATTGCGCGCCGCCAGTTGCCCCGCCCGCCTGGTAAATGTCATCGCCGCCAGTATCAAAAATCAACAGATTATGGGCATCGGCAGTATATTTATCATTCCCGTCGCCGGACAGGCTGATTATTCCGAATTTTGTCTTGCAGGTAAAGTTGAATTGCTCCTTCACCGGGGTTTTCGCCAATTCATCATTAACCGCCTGCACTATCGTCATAATGTCATCATTACCGGCAAAAATCAGCGATAAATCAAGATTGCCCAGATTATCCATTTCCTTCAAATTATCGCCAACCTGGTCAGATTCATCTCTTTCATATTTGCTGCCAGTCTTATCCTCGGGGTGAATCAGCGGGTCAATCAGTCGGTTATACAACCAGACGCGGTCACTTACCGGTATTTTTCGCAGTGACTGTTCGCGCCATTTCAAAGCATCCGCAGTCACAAATAATAGCTCAGCCGCGAGTTTTTGTACCTGTGGCGGAACATTTATTGTTGATGGAACTTTAGCCCGCGGGTCAACTGCTAAAATCGCCGCCTTCAACGCGTCCGGTTTCGCCGCCATGGTGGTATACTTCACCAATGGTGTCGGCTCGTTTAAGGCACGCCAGGTTCTGGTTCCCAACATGATAGTACAGGTGTCAAACATTGACTGCGGCGCACCCTTGGCTCCCAGCATTTGATCGCGCAGATAACCCTCGAAAAAAGGTATCCGTAACGGATGCTGAAACCACTGGTCAAAAAATGACAGTTTGAACGCGGTATTTCCACGGCTCTTTATCGCCTCAGTATCAACCCTAAACCCATCCCGCGTCAAACCAATACCCGCCAACGCGGTATCCAACGCGTCCCCGGCAAATGCAATCTGCGCCATCAACGCCAGCAAACAACAAAATACTACCCGCTTAACCATAGCAACACCTCAATTGGAAAATCTATAGTTGAATGGTATTGATATACAGGGTGGTTTGTCAATGTCAGGTTTGTTGAAGACGATTTATTACACAGAGATTCACTGAGGAGACACAGAGATCCACAGAGGGATTTTATTATTAACTGAATAACATCTCTATCAAAAGGTATTCACCACCATTTGGTTAAATTATTAATAGACGATTTTATGAATATATCACTTCGACAGTATTACGATATTTTGGCGCGTTATTTGCGACCGCAGAAGTTGCGGTTTGCTTTGCTGGCACTGCTTGTTTTTACCAGTATTGGCATGCAGGTGGTAAACCCGCAAATAATGCGAAGATTTATTGATGATGCTACTAATGGTAAACCTCTTGATGTTCTATTATTCTCGGCATTAGCATTCGTAGGCATCGCGTTATGCCAGCAGATATTATCCGTATCCGCCGCGTATGTAGGCGAGTATGTGGCGTGGATAGCCACTAACGGCCTGCGCGAAGACCTGGCAAAGCATTGTTTATACCTGGATATGCAATTTCACCATGAAAAAAGTCCCGGTGAATTCATTGAGCGTATTGAAGGGGATTCGCTGGAGTTTGCCAACTTTTTTTCACAGATGGTGTTGCGGGTTGCCGGTAATATTTTATTATTGACCGGTATTCTAATTGCAATGTTTCGTGTAGATACCAAATTAGGTTTCTTTTTCACCGTCTTTGCCATTATCACCTTGATAGGTTTAAATATGGTGCGCGGCATTGCAATCCCTTTCCAGAAAGCGCATCGCGACGCTGCCACTGATTTTTTTGGATTTTTAGAAGAAAGACTTTCCGGCACAGAAGATATTCGATCCAGCGGTGCGGTTGATTATGTATTATGCAAGTTATTTGAATTAATGGCGAAAATCTATCGACTTTGGCGAAAATCGTCGATTACCCAGATATATGTGCGAGTAACCGCCGGTTTGTTGCTGACATGCGGCATCGGGGTGGCATTTGTGCTGGGCAGCCAATTATTTCATGACAAGATTATAACCATCGGCGTACTATATATGGTTATCCACTATACCGGTTTGATATCACAACCTATTCGCGAACTGACGCAACAGGTGGAAAGCCTGCAAAACATCGGTGCTACCGTTGAAAGAATGGGTGAGTTACTAAGGCAGAACAGCACCATTACCGAGGGTAAAGGCGCAGATTGGGCGGTAGGGGAACCGCTGGAGATAGCGTTTAACGATATTTCATTCGCATACCATGAAGATAAACCGGTGCTGAAAAACTTATCATTCAAGGTAGAACCCGGCAAGGTGCTGGGATTGCTGGGACGCACCGGCAGCGGAAAAACCACTATTGCCCGGTTAATATTTCGGCTGTATGAAGCACAAAGCGGCGATATATTGCTGAATGGCGATAGTATAAAATGTGCCAAATTGGATGAATTGCGCCATCGCGTCGCATTTGTCACCCAGGACGTACAGCTATTTCAAGCCAGTGTACGTGATAACATAACATTTTTTAATAAAGATATTCCTGATGAAACGATTATCGATGTGATAAACAAGCTGGAATTGGCAGATTGGTTTGAATCGTTGCCGGAAGGTTTGAATACCCGCTTGCAAACCGGCGGACGTAGCCTGTCCGCTGGCGAAGCACAGTTACTGGCATTCACCCGTGTTTTCCTGCGCAACCCGGGACTGGTCATTTTGGACGAAGCATCATCGCGACTTGACCCGGCGACAGAACAAATGGTTGAACGTGCGATAAACCATTTGTTGGAAAACAGGACAGCTATAATTGTGGCACACCGCCTTGGCACATTAAAACGTGCGGATGACGTATTGGTGCTGGAACATGGTGAAATTGGCGAATATGGAAACCGAATAAAACTGCTGGCAGATGAAAAATCGCATTTTTACGCATTGCACCAGACCGGGTTAGAGGAGGTGATGGTATGACATATCAAGATGAAATCATGCCGGATGCCGATCTTCGCACAAAAAGGTCTATACCTACCTGGAAAATTATCTGGCGATTAATTTGTTTCAAACCATGGATATTCATCAGTAATTTAATGGCGATGTTCCTGCTGATGGGTGCCTGGCAAATCCCCGGTCTGGTCATTCGCGAGTTCTTTAATCAGCTGACTCGAAATGCTCCGGCAGAATTTGGGGTGTGGACACTGGTCGCTTTTATGTTCGCCAGCGAATTAACTGTCATCGCCGGAGTATATTGGCTGACGATAACCAACGTACCATTTTTCGTCCACAGCTTAACTTTATTGCGCCATAATTTATTGCGGCATATTTTGCGGCGACCGGGCGCGTCATCACTGCCGGATTCACCGGGCGAGGCGGTTAGCCGTTTCCGCAATGATGCATTAGAAATGCCGTTATTTGCTTTATGGATGAATGATTTGCTGGGCTCAATCGCATTTTGCGTGGTGGCACTGGTTATCATGTCGCATATTAATGCCAAAATAACCATGATGGCGGTTTTGCCATTTATCATAGTTGGCATCGTCGCGAATTTTGCCATGAAAAAAATTGAGATGTACCGACGCGCCAGCCGCAAGGCTTCCGGTATTGTCAGCGGTTTTATTGGTGAACTATTTGGCGCGGTACAGGCAGTTAAAGCGGCAACCGCAGAAAAAGAAGTAATCACCCATTTCCATAATTTGAATGAAGAACGCCGGGTTATTTCCCTGAAAGACCGGTTGTTTAACGAAATATTACGTTCTATTTTCATGAATGCTACAAATCTTGGCACCGGAATAATTCTCATCCTCGCTGGACAGGCTATGCGCGAGAAAACCTTCAGTGTGGGCGATTTTTCACTGTTTGTCTTTTACCTCGGGTTCATCAGCGAACTTACCGCATTTGTCGGTCTGCTGGTGGCGCGTTACCAGCAGATTGGAGTATCAGCAGACCGTATGCACCGACTAATGGAAGGTTCATCGCCAGAAGCACTGGTAGAGTTTATTGACACTCATCTGGATGGTTCGCTGCCGAAGGTGACATACGCCACAGAAAGTGAATTGGGACCACTGCATGAATTAAGGGCAGAAAGTTTGTCATACACTTTCCCCAATAGCGAAAACGGAATCCGCGACATATCATTCACCATCCCGCGCGGTTCATTTACCGTCGTAACTGGCAGAAATGGCAGTGGGAAAACCACTCTGTTGAGGGTGATGCTGGGGCTATTATCCAAGGACGAAGGCAAAATATATTGGAATGCAAACGAGGTAGAAAACCCCGGTGAATTTTTCGTCCCACCCCACAGCGCGTATACCGCCCAGGTGCCGCGGCTATTCAGCGACACCCTGCGCGATAATATATTGATGGGTATTGATAAAAACGATGACGCCATTTATGCCGCTATGTTTACAGCCGTGTTGGAAGAAGACCTGAGCCAGTTGGACGACGGTCTGGAGACCAGGGTAGGTCCGAAAGGTGTCAAACTATCAGGTGGGCAAATGCAACGCACCGCCGCCGCCCGCATGTTTGTCCGCGAACCCGAGTTACTGGTATTTGATGACCTTAGCAGCGCCCTGGACGTAGAAACCGAGAAGAAACTATGGGAACGTGTATTCAAGCGTGAAGGTGCTACCTGCCTGGTAGTTAGCCATCGTAAAGCCGCGCTGCGCAGTGCCGACCAGATAATAGTAATGCAGGATGGCCGCATAGACGCAATCGGTAAACTGGCAGACCTATTGAAAACCAATGACGAATTAAACCGGTTATGGCACGGGGTAGTCGAAAAAGAAGAAGGGACGGAAGAGTAGTTTAGAATAGATAGGTTTTGCAAACCTTTACTTTCGGGTACAGGCACGAATACTGTATTTGATAATGATTGAAAGTATGCTGGTAATTGCAGTATTCAAGCCAGTCCCCTTGTTCATCCGAACTTTTTTATTATCAGCTTTCCTAATTTTGAAGGGTTATCATTTAATATCCGGTCTTATAAAAAAGGATGGCTACACCCGGCAAGTTGTAAAAAAGCTTTTAATAGTTGGTCACCGTATGGAAAGGGACGCAAGTCCGGCTCGAATTACAGCAAAACTTCAATATTTGTATTATTCCAGAACCAACGACAAAAAAACATTCCAGTTTGGTATTTTTGGAATGTTTACATACCCATTTATTCAAATAACGGTTGTTAAAAGCGATAATTAAGAAATATAATATAAACGGAATCACCCTCATGAATAATGAAGATGATTCCGATATATGCAACCTTTCAAATTAATCTTCGAAAGGTTCTACAGATGGTTGCATTGGCGGTAAGCCGGAGTTTTGCTCTTCAGCCATTTGCTTAAGGAGCAATTCTTTTCGGTTCACACGAATTTCACGCGGAGCCGCAATTCCGAGTCTTACTTGCTCGCCACGAACTTCAAGCACGGTGATTTCGATGCCACCATCAATCACGATGCTTTGACCAGTTTTTCTAGTCAATACTAACATAACCTGACCCTTCTCCTGTTGGTTCTTAGTCTAAAGTTGATAATTTTATCAACCCGGGCATCCTGCAAGTAAATATTAAAGAACCTTTAGGATTATAAGAATAAATACTTGCGGCCTCTTTCAGCTACCATGCTTATTAATATTATTCCATTAATACATCTCTTTAAAACAGGCCGTATACATATAACTGAACGAATTTTACTATATTATATCAGAATAGTCAATGCCGGTAATGATTTTATTTTAAAATTTCTTTAAACTATCTAATAATATTGTGACCGGACCTTCGTTAACCAACGATATTTTCATTTCAGCACCAAAAACACCGTTTTTTACTGTTAAAATATGCTCTGACAACTTTTTTGAAAAATATTCATATAGCTTTTCTGCGATATCTGGCGAGGCCGCGTCAGAGAAACTTGGACGGCGTCCACGTCGCGCATCACCATATAGAGTAAATTGCGATATGACTAATGCGCTGCCGCCAATATCAACCACACTCAGATTCATTTTTCCGGCTTTATCTTCAAATATTCGCATGTTTGCTATCTTTTCTGCCAGATAGTCGGCGGCAGTTTCATTATCACCACCACCGACCCCCAGCAATATCAGCAATCCGTCGGATATTTCACCCACCGTTTCGCCAGCCACTTGCACCTGCGCCATTGATACTCTTTGCAGTACTGCCCGCATTATTTATCCCTGCGCTATTGCGACTTCGCTGCCGGTTGCCATCGCTTCAACGGTAGCGAATACCATGCCAACACTTTTGATATTATCAGCAACGCAGGTTACTGGCTGTGTACCGGCATTGATATTTCGAATAAACTCATCCAACACATAAGCCTGGTTAAACATTGGCGGATCTACCGGAGTAATATCTTCAATATGGTCAACTGCGTAAAGGCCTTTTGTCCAAACTATCTGTATTTTATCTTTTTCCATCAGCAGTGTTCCATTTTCGCATTCAATCTGCCAGTTGCCATTCCAACCACAATAATCGCCTTTGGCGCACCATGAAGCGTTGTAAAGCAGATTTACATCGTCAGACATTTTAAAATGAGCAGTACTGCTGCTATCACCTTTATAATTTGACCAGCTTGGGTTCCATGATGACGCTTTTACTGATAAAGCATCCAAACCGGTGATGAATCGAATCAAATCGAAATGATGAATGGACATGTCAATTATTACCGGGTAATCCATTTCATGACGGAAACCACCGCCAAAATCTATACCTTTGTAGAAATCCATCTTTACCTGGCCGATTTTGCCCAATTTACCGCTTCTAATAATTTCAGCCATTGTCCATGTCACTGAATTATAACGGTAATTCTGGCTAACCATGTAGGTTTTTCCGGTTTCTTTTGCTGCTGCCAGCATGGCAAAGCAATTTTCAAGATTATCAGCCATTGGCTTTTCGCTGATAGCGTGAAGGCCTGCCTTCAACGCGGTAACTACATCATGGCGATGAAATGCCGGAGGAGTGCTGCTGACTACTACATCAGCCTTTACTTTCTCCAATGCCTCTTCCAAAGTGTCAAAGCATATATCGGTAGAGTAGCCATATTTCTCACACACACCCAACATGGTCTCTTTGCTGATATCGACGATACCGACAACTTCTGCATCACTGTTATTTGCTAATGTTTCAGCCCAAACGCGACCAAAACCACCGACGCCAACTTGTATAAAACGCATTAACCTAACCTCCGAATTTATATGACTTGTTCTTAAACTTTCTATACTTTCGTCAGTATGATTTAATAACCTGCCTGTTTACCGGATATTTCTGATATTTTAATTTTTATTATCGTCACCCGTGCTAAAACTTGTTGCTGATATTCAAATGGGCCTTTATCAAACTTATTCATCAAATAATCCAATGCCTGTTTTTTCTCTTCTTCATCATTAACAAATGTTGCCGTGCCGCCGCCCATGATAGATTGATATTTTGCAGACCAATTACATGCTTTTTCACCCGGTACTACTACGTCGTAAGCTACTGCCGTGAATGAAATGTAGGCACATTGTTGTATTGCTTCTATTTTTTTGCCAGCCTGGGCAGAATGAAGATAAATATTTTCGCCATCATACCCGAAGTTCATCGGGACAACATACGGTTTACCATTATGAGACAACCCAATATAAATAACTGTCGCTTTATGCAAGAACTCATCGATAATACCTCGGTCGGTAATTTCCCGGTCGGTTCTTCTCATAGTGGTCTCCTAATAAGTTTTCGGTTTTCGGTTTTAAGTTTTCAGTTATGGTTACTGAGCAGCTTGTCGAAGTGACCTTTTTAAGCAGATTTCTCGTTAAAAGCGAAAGTCCTGATATAACTATAGTATTTCATTAATCTTATCGGTTATCTCGCCAGTGGTAATCATACGCAAACAATGTTTTTCTTCACATACCAGAAAATCGCACGGGTTGCATGGCGGCTCTTTGCAGATGATGTGCAGTGATGTCATTCCTGGCAGGTGGCATTCATGTGGACTGGTCGGGCCATAAATACCAATAGCAGGGACATTCATTAAGGTGGCAATATGCAATTCACCGCTGTCAGGAGCAATTACCAGTCTACAAATATCCATCAAGGATGATAATATGAGTGTATCAAATATCGGGTGGATTACGGCAACGCCTTCAGGTACGTTTATAGTTCCTGGATTAAGAATGGCGACTTTCTCTTTGCGAGTACTGATGAGTGTCAGCAGCAGTTGTTCCCACTGTTTATCATCCAAGGACCATTCTGCATCATGGGATTGTGGTGAGATTAGTATAATCTGCTGCAGTGGTTCAATGCCAGCATCCATTAATAATTTGCGCACAGCATCTCTGGACTCTGTTGGTATCGCCGGCGGCAACACCTGTCCCGGTTGCGACACTCCCAGAGTATGAGCCAGTGTTAGTGCATTTGCCGGAGTTATAGCTTCTGGTGCTGGCAGGTGGTCAGTTAACAGCAAATTGCTCCAACCGTCACCAAAACCAATACGTTGATGAGAAAAAGATAACACTGCCAGTAACGCAGATAGAAAATTATGAGGATAAATTAATGCTACAGGATGTTTAGGTTTACGTAAGATCTCCAGTGCTTCTTTCCATTCATTTAATTCGTGAGGTTTTACTACGACTTTATCCACAATTCCCATTCTTTCCATAAATGGACGATGGGCGGGGTGGGAAATAAGTGTCATTTGAGCCAACGGATATTGCGCTTTAATACCAGTAATTGCCGGCAAAATAAATATCATGTCACGGAGATGATCCGGCGCGATTACCATGATTTTTTCAGGCGCGGCAGTCATCACCCCGCTGGGAGTGGCACGATGATAATATGGCATAACTTGAGAAGCGCGGTTATTGCGTTCGGATGACGACAACAATAACGCCTGCCCTTCTGCTGCAAACCGATTGCGATGTTCGGGATAATTTAATAATCCAACGATTTCACTTGCTAATTTTCGTGGTGACTGTAATTCAAATCTACCATGACGTCCAAAACAGCTTTCATCTGCTACACTGGCATTTGCAGCGCCATATACCCCGATAAATCCACCAGCACCGGCACAAATTGTCGCACATCCTGCACCAATAGCCTCTGCCGCAAATCGCCCGCTGCCAATTGCTACATTGGTAATTGCTAACAAATCCGGCAAATCATCACGATGTCCCGGCATTATTACCGCACGATACCCCAATGCATTATTAACATCAATAGCACGCTCTTCTAATTCTTTCCGAGAATCGCCATCTCCGGCAATTATCAATTGCACCCCGGGGATAGCAGCCGCAATCGTTGGAATGGCATCAAACAATGACAGAGCGGTAACCGGCATATTAGTAAGGCTGTCCGCATGAAGTATCAATGGCGAATCTATCGCCAGACCCAATTCCTGGGCGGCGATTCTTCCTTTAGCCTGATTAATAGTATTGACCGGCGGTAATAGATATCCGGTAACCACAATCGGCAGTCCAGGCAGTTTTTTTGCCACAGAATCGCGCATGAACTCGCAGGGGATAAATATAGCGGATGCCGTACGAAATGCGTTAGGCTGAACACGTGATACGTCGTTATGACTCAGTG
>JBIJDE010000493.1:0-3861 GCA_044344305.1 Armatimonadota bacterium | reverse complement strand
GGCATTAACGCTCTGTAAGAGCATAATTCCTTTTCTTTGAGGAATTGTGCCCTTACAGGGCGTAAAATTGTTATGTATTCGGACCCACAGCGATGCTGTGGGCTATGGAATTATTTGATAAAATACCTTTTTCTGTATATTTTTGAGATATGTAGAATACTATGGGGAAGTTGTACCCAACTTCCCCGACAGCGTCTGTATAATTAAAGACAAACCGGACATAACGACAAAATAAGGTTAGCACATAACTACACCACGTAAAGAAGACTGTCGCTGATACGCTTTTCTACATATAATCACGGTTCGGCGGGGACGTTGGGTACAACTTCCATTAAAAAATATACAGTGACAGTTTATCCATTAATTCAAATATGAAGTAAAAAAACATTTAGTCCCACAGCATCATCCCGGAATCACGTTCTACCCTGGCTATGCAGGCTTGTTTTAATGACTCGCGTGAAGAATGTATCGTTATGGTTTTTTTTGCACGGGTTATGCCGGTGTAAATTATTTCCCGTGTCATAAGTCGGTTAATTTTGGACGAGTCTGAGTTTGGCAGTACCAGCATTACATTATCAAACTCTGATCCCTGGGCTTTATGTATGGTTACTGCGAATGCAAGGGTGTGTTCTGGCAGCATATCAAGTGGAATTATTAATACATCAATTCCACGAGGAAACGCTGCCCGGTAACCATTGGCGGTGTCATGCAATACTATGCCGGTATCGCCATTAAATAAATCCAATGTATAATCATTTTTTGTCACCATTATATGCATACCGGCAAAATATTTGCCGTGACTATCCGGGTTTAAATGATGGCGTATTCGATCGGATAAATACGCATTGATATTATCACATCCATATTGGCTATTGTGGATGACTGTGAGAATTTTTGCCATGGTAAGGCGATTTAAAATATATGTTAATTCTTTGTCGTATGAAACCGTCAATGAGTCTGGCAGGTGGTAATTTTGAATTGCGTCTGTATATCTCTTATCTCCATAATAGTAATCTGCCCAGTCATTAAGTCGCTGCCACCAGTTTGTTGGTTTCTCGTTGATTGAATCTTCCCATTTGCAAAATTGATTATCAGTAGTCAGCAGGTTGAATAGTTCTGTATCTCGATTTGCGGAGAAATTATTCACAATTTCCGCCATTGCCATAATCTCTGGACCGGAACGATGGCTGCGTACCAGTCGAACTATGCGGTCGGTGAGTAATGTCGGCGTTGGGGTAAAGGGAATTACTGGTGCATCTGATAATACTGTTTGTACAGCTTTTATTATTTTTTCGCTGAAGGTTGGAGTTTGGTTGGATGGCACCAGGTCGGCCAGCACAGTTCCTGCATCAACGGAAGGTAGTTGTTCGGTGTCCCCCAGCATTATTAGTTTAGTGGTAGGTGGAATTGCTTCCAAAAGACGCGACATCAATGAGGTGTCTATCATGGAAACTTCATCAACCACCACGACGTCCAATGCCAACTGATTATCCGCGTTATATGAGAATGTATTGCGTGAAGGTGAATATTTCAATAGCCGGTGAATTGTTTGACCGGATAGTTTAGATATTTCATCTTCTGCCGGTGTTCGATCGGGCAAATTCGCCAACTGCATTTGCATCGATTCGCTCATTCTCTTCGCGGCACGTCCGGTGGGTGCTGTTAATGCTATTCGTTCAATAGGAATATTTAACTCGATAAGGCAGCGAAGAATTGCCATAATGATAGAGGTTTTACCTGTACCTGGTCCACCGGTAATGACGGTGAACGATTGTAATAACGCAATCACCAACGCAAGTTTTTGTTCTGGATTAAGGTCAATTCTCGTACCATTCACATCAACAGAAGGTTTTGCAATCACTGCCGTAACAACTCCGCGTATGTCATCAATATCTATCTGTTTTACTTCTTTGCTTTCGTTTAACCATTCGTGCAGGGTATCGCGTAGAATAGATTCATCCCGCAAATATCGCTGAAAATAAAGGTTTTCTCCTGATAAAATCAGAGGTTTATATGTTGATTCATCATGTCCGACTAACATATTATCATAGACACCACTACGTAAATTTTTGATGAATGTCTCGATTATCTCATCGCGTCCAATAAATTCCGGCAATCGGCGGGTGAGTGATGGTACATCAATTTTTACACATAAACTGCCTTCGTTGCGGGCAACGAATAGCGCGATAATTGCCGCCTCAATCGCCGGGTCGTTTTTGATATATGACATTTCCATAATATCACGGATTGTCTGATAATCTATAACGGTAAGGTCAAGTTCACTTAATGCCGCCTGGTACAATGCATTGCGCACACCTGATTCCGGCAAAATATTAAGTCGCTTTAAAGATTCTCGCGTTGATAATTTTGCATGCATCATCTAACCTCCGCTAATTTATTCATTAACCGCGTTGAAACATCTTTATTTATATCTGTTATGATGATATCACTCGCTGGAACATAATAAATGCCGTTTTCGCCGTTGCCAACACCGCGAAGGAACAGGTAGCAAACTCCCCCCAGATCTTTAACATGGTCATATCCTGTTAATGACATGCGTAAAAACTTATCGAGAGCCATAGAATAAATGCTGTATTGAAGGTCATATTTGTTGTTTTTTATAACGGCATCTAACGCATTCCGACTATAATCGCCGGTTGGTGACCAATTGGATTTCCAGTCCAGGATATAATAACGTCCTTCATATCTAAAAATAAGATCAATGAATCCTGATAAATAGTTGTGGTTCAGTGTTACATCCGGGATAGTAATATCTATACTATTGGCCGGCAGCCAGAACTCGAGTTCATGGCGACGGTCAGCCAGTGCCGCCAGTGGAGTATTGTTTAAAAACGGCATCGGTGTTCGTAATGACTGCCATACAATATGGGCTATCTTTTCATAATAATCTTCTGCCGGTTTATTGCCGGGTAGTGGATATCGATTAAGCAGGTTTAATATGGTGGCGCGTGTTGATGAACCATCGCGAAGCAGTTCATTATAATCCGTGGTAACCAGCACTGAAGGATAATCTATTTCTTCTAATATCGCGTGGAGCAAAGTACCGGTTTGCGCTCCATGTGGCAGGTCATCATTATCTTTTATGCCACTGTCAGTCGCATCATCGGTAATAGTTTGTTTGTCGTCTGTTAGATTATTTGCCGATGAAAATTGCAATTCCGGCGTTTCCGATGCTGTTTCAGCATGTTCAGACAGGCTTGAGAATGAATGTACCCGGGTAATTCGATGTCCCCATTCAGGATTTATCTCCGGGATTGTTATTGATGACTCATCGATGTTAGATATATTATCATTTGTTGATAATAATATAACACCGGAAGCATCATCAACAGGAGCTTTCCAAACTGGTAAAGATGAGCTGTTTTCAATATTTATAAATGCAAAACGGTCATTATTTGCTTTGTTTTTGTCAGGCCAGGCACTATTTATTGCTGTTGCAATGAAACTGCCTAATGCCCCCTTGCCACCTTTTTGATTATTGATATAGGGAATGTATAGTTTGTATTTTGCACGGGTTAATGCCACATAAAATAAACGCCTGCTATCAGCTTCCTCTTCATTTTTTTGTGCCTCTTTATGGTCTTTATCATCGTTAAAGACATATTTTCGCCCCTGGTCTGTTGTATATCCACTGCTTTGACGTGTTTTGCTGTTAGTGAATCCACCGGCAATGAATACTATTTCAAATTCGAGCCCTTTTGACCCGTGCATGGTCATAATCTTTACTTTTCTTCTTTCTGTTTCTATGCGTTGCAGATCGGTATTTTCATCATCTTTTCGCAGGCATTTATTGTCTAAAAACAGAATCATGTCATCAATATTTCCCCGGGGACGCACCGC
>JBIJDE010000492.1:0-3877 GCA_044344305.1 Armatimonadota bacterium | reverse complement strand
GTCGCTGAGTTACTATGACAATAAACGTATTGGTGATTTGCTGTCGCGAATTACTAATGACGTTAACCAGGTAGAAGGGTTGATAGTAAATACCACCAATGCCTTAATGCGCCAACTGTTCGGCGTAGGCATAGCCCTTTGCTACATGCTGAACTACAGCGTTTTTCTGACGCTGTTGGTTTTAATTCCGGTGCCGTTTATTGGCGTAGGGTTATTCTTCTTCACTCGTAAAATTCGAATGGTTTATCGTTCTATTCGCGAGGCAACTGGTATGTTCAGTGCCAAGTTGCAGGAAAATTTATCTGGCATGCGGGTAATTAAAGCATTCAGCCGCGAACCGATAGAACAGGCACTGGTGCAGGATACCAGCAATCAATTGATGGGTTCGAATATTAAAGCGACGCGAATGACCTCGATATTCTTCCCGGCACTGCAAACCGTCAGCACAGCCGGCACAATTATCGTATTGGGAGTAGGCGCAAATCTGATATCAAGAGATTTATTCACCATCGGTGCACTCACCGCTTTTTCCATGTATGTATCGCACTTTTACCAGCCAATCGGTGATTTTATCCGCACTTTCGACTCTATCCAGCGCGCCTTGGCATCCGGTGAACGAATATTTGAAGTTCTTGATTCAGTCCCGGAGGTAATGGATCCCAAAAATCCGGCGGTATTTGATAATATTCGTGGTGAAGTTGAGTTTCGTGATGTATCTTTTCAATATGCTACCGGTGCCGAAGTGCTGCACCACGTCAGCGTAACAACACGTCCGGGTGAAGTCGTTGCCCTGGTAGGGCAAAGTGGAGCGGGGAAAACCAGCTTCGTTAACCTCATCCCGCGATTTTATGACGCCATCGCCGGCGCGGTTTGTATTGACGGTGTTGATGTCCGCGATGCCATGCAGAGTGATGTACGCAAGCATATCGCGATAGTATTGCAAGAATCGTTCCTGTTTAACGGTACCGTGAAGGAGAACCTGCGATTTGGCCGGTTGGAAGCGACTGATGAAGAGTTGGAAGCGGCGGCAGTGGCGGCAAATGCCCATGAATTTATCGAAAAACTTGCGGATGGTTATGATACAGAAATTGGCGAACGCGGTATAAAACTTTCCGGCGGGCAAAAACAAAGGCTTGCAATCGCCCGCGCCATCCTCGCCAACCCGCGTATCCTTATCCTCGACGAGGCAACTTCATCGGTAGACTCAACCTCCGAACATCTAATTCACCAGGCTCTGGAACACCTCATGATAGGCCGCACCACCTTTATAATAGCCCATCGCCTTAGCACCGTCCGCTCCGCCGACCAGATACTGGTACTCCACGACGGCAGCATTGTAGAACGCGGCAAACATGATGAATTAATCACCCAGGATGGCGTATATGCAGAAATGTGTCGGCAACAGTTTTGGAACGAGAAGAAGGAAGTGGAAGAGATTTTTAGTTGATATTGAGAATTTGGAATATGTTTCTCGGTTTTTAGTTATACCTTGTAAAAGCATTTTATAAGTAATCCAAGGAGTAAACCTCACCCTTAGACATATTTTATCAATTTAATATCGACCCCGGATGGGGTCGGATATATATAGAAAATGTTTCATACTAAGATACGACCCCAGAGTGGGTCGGATGTAAAATGGAATTAGTTTTTAGAGTAATAAATGAGAAATTGTAGAAAATTATATCCGACCCACTCTGGGGTCGAAATATCTATTTTGTTTATATTCTATAAATATCTGACCCCGCTGGGGTCATTTTGTATATAAAGTTTAGCTTTTTATGAAATTTGTATAACGTTCAAATCACATTCCATTCAATTCCCGCACAATAGCTGTTGACGCAAAAAATGTATCAAGATGCAAGGTGTTTTTTATGTGCAGGATGCGCATTTCTTCTAATGGTATATTTAACGCATTTAAGGCTATCTCTACAGCGTCGTCATCATTATCCGCTACGATTGGCATTTTGCCGCGTTCGAGGAATCCGGTGGTTAGTATGTTGGTGTAGGTTGCTTTAAAATCTATCTTCTTGGCGAATTGGTCGGTTATTATATCGGCAAGACCCATTCCGGTGGCGTTGCCGTGGGATTGTGCGGTTAGATCACGCACGATGATGCATTTTATCCGGGGGGTATCCGGCTCGGGTTGTCCGTGAATCTTCAGCCTGCCGATGATATTGGGATCCATTCCTAAACCACTGATATTTTTACCCATCTCATCCACTATCAGCAAGTCGATATCGTCAACCGGCAGCTTTGGCATCAGGGATTTTGCCAGTACCAGCAGTGCCGGCTCTTTGTCTGGTATTTCATTAGCTGGCAGCACCGCGATGGTGTGGGTATTGTCATATGCATTCTCAATGATAGCAATTCCAAGATAGATATTGGTATTTTCCAACACTTGCAATGCAACTTTCGGCATAATATCGCGCAGCCCAATGACCCCTATTTTGTGAATAGCCTCTGCCTGACGTTGTTTGCCCAGTCCAATTGCCAGCATTTTCATCAGCCCGCTTTCGTATCGTCCATGGAATGATGTATGGGGTTTGATGCGATTAATTATTATGATATGGTCAGCGGCAAAGGCGTTTTTATCACAATAAATTGGCACACCTGCATCACCATTTGGCAACTCTACGGTGTCCATTGATGACAGAATCGGCGCGCCAGTGGTTTTTTCTGAAATACCATAGCTGTGCAGTACTGCCGTTTGTCCTTCTGCTGTGGCACCGCCATGGCTACCCATCGCCGGTACGATAAAGGGAATTGCACCATGCAACTTCACCCATTTTACGATTTCTGTTACAAACTCTGCTATATGTTCTATACCGCGGCTGCCAACGGCGATTGCCACCGATGCGCCGGGTTGAGGAGTATTGGTAATCGATAGTAACTGTCCGCGCAATTCACAAACGGGGTCTTTTAAGCTGTCATCAGCAAATTTCTGGCTGGCTGATATCAGATTAAGTCTGTTCATGCTTTTTCCAGCAAAACTTTTTTCAGGTGGTTCCAGCGGTCGGTGTTGAGGGTTATATCATCGGGAAGTGCTACGTTGGATGACGCTTTGCTGCCGGGTTGAACGTCGGGACGTCGGCGTTTTGCCAGTTCAAATGCTGACTTTCGTTCGGTTACTATGTGCAGGGTGTTATATTGGATTCGGTGGAAATTTTGTATTGCCAGGGCAATCTCCGGCGCGATTACATCCAGATAATCCTGACCGGTGAACAGGTCGGTATACGCCACGGGATATGGCCAATCATTGGGACGGAACGAGGTGCGGATGATGAGATGCTTGTCCCAGGTGCGGACAACTTCTTCCGCCACCAGCTTGGTCAGCGAGTAATAATTCATCGCCGGTCCCGGGCAATCATCCTCAAGATAATTACCGGTCTTGCCATCAAACACATAGTCGGTACTGATATGAATAATCGGTAGATTCAGCGTCCGCGCCGCCTGTACCACATTGCGGGTGCCATGAACATTAGTCTTCCAACAGGGAATGCGGTCCATCTCCGCGCCGGCGACATTGGTATAGGCGGCGGCATGAACAATCAGCTTTGGCTTGCAAGCCTTGAAAGTGCGCAAAACATTATCATAATCAGTAATATCAAATAGCGGGTAAGCCGGAGCCTGAAGAGCCATCAACTGACCCAAAGCAGTTCCCAACCGACCGTCACCGCCAGTGATAACAATATTTGATTTTGATGTGCTGATTGGCATATTTTACCTAAATACTAATTATATAATCAACCCAACCACCCCCTGCCCCCTCCTTGGCAAGGAGGGGAGTTAAGGTAGTTACTTGATAATATAATGGGTGCTTTCATAATTAAAACATTAATTTTAAACTCCCCTCCTTGCCAAGGAGGGGTGGCCGAAG
>JBIJDE010000646.1:0-2616 GCA_044344305.1 Armatimonadota bacterium | reverse complement strand
ACATTAATTATAATAAGTTACGGTAAAATTGATTTCATTAATTTAGGAGATTAAAATGCATAAACTTACTTTTTACCCTCTTGGCAATGCTGAAACAATGCTTATCAATGTTGAGAACGGTCGTAGGATCCTTATTGATTATGCAAATATGAGAGATCAAAATGATAAATATGATCTTCGGTGTGATTTATACAAACTGCTTAAAGAAGACTTAGCGAATACTAAATCAGATTATTATGATGTTGTAGTATTTACCCATTTAGATAATGATCATATTTGTGGTTTTAGTGATTTTTTCTGGTTAGAGCATAAGTTGAAAGGTCAAACCGAAGAAAGGATAACAATAAACGAAATGTGGGTGCCTGCAGCAGCTATAGTCGAAACTAATCTTGATGGTGATGCAGAAATTATTCGTGCTGAAGCACGGCATCGCTTACGACAAGGCTGTCCTCCCCCCGCATATTGTTTTCTCCATACAAAAAGCTTAAAACAGCCTGTTCAAGAGTATTCTATTGCTACCTTAAGATGTATTATCATTATATAAATATCATATTATGATAAATATTAAATTGATATTTCTGTAAAAATATGGTAAAGCCATAAAAATATTATTGACACACTCTACTAGAAGTGATATATTCGCTTCATTCAAATTGTAGTCAATAAATAATGAGTACAATTTTCAGGAGAGTTTCCGATGAATGTATTCAGACGCCTGGTTTTGGCGGGGTTGGTTCTTTTTTTATTAAGTACAGCCATTATGGCTGCAAATGGTTATGTCGAGAAAATATTATTCTCAACTTTGGACATTTACAATAGAACACAGATTTTTGCGGTTAATCCGGATGGTACTGGTTTGTCGCAGATTACAGATGAACCTGGCTTAGGTGCCAGCAATCCTTGCGTCAGCCCTGACGGTACAAAGATTGTTTTTATATCTTCATTGCAATATGGCAGTTCAGCCATTAAGATTATGAATTCTGATGGAAGTCGTTTAGTTAATCTTTATCCCGCTTCCGGTTATTCATCATCTTTGCTCTTGAATCCCCGTTTTAATAAAAATGGAAATATTTTATATGTATTAAAATCTGAAAATGATGATAAGGTTTTGATGGAACTTAATATGAATACAAAAGGATTTTCTCAGAAGATAAACTTAAAATCATCATCAATCAGGGTAACAGGAAATGACGATTTATTGTCATCTACCTGTATAAAATCTTCTATACCGGATCTATACCGCAGTAAATCAGACGGCTCAGACTCAAAACTTGTTACAAAAAATGCAGGTTCTCCTGATATCAGTTATGATGGTAAGTTAATAACTTTCCATCGTTCAGAGAAGTTTACTGATATATATACCATTGATGACAAGGGTGTTGAAACAAAACTTACTGATAATAAATACTGTAATTATGACCCTGTATTCAGTCCGGATGGCAACAGGATTGCTTTTTGCAGTTATGGCGTTGAGATTAATCCCGGTTCCGACTTTAAGATATCTGTTATGTATAAAGATGGTATTGGCAAATGTGATATTGCTACTGATTTTCATAGCCGCGTAAATGATACAGTATGGTCTAAACTATCCGCTAATCCATCACCTGAATCTCCGGATGTTCCATGGGATGATGAATGGAAGATAATAATGAATCCACCTAAACCGGATATCTATGCTTCTGAAAATAAAAACCTTGATGAAATTGGTTATAATCAGTTTAATGATGAACAGTTGATAATCGGATTTGTCAAAACCCGCCGGATTAATACATTTTATATAAAGGTGAGAAACAGTGGTGATGTTGCTGTACCATTTATAATTAAAGGAACAGCAACCGGCCTTGATGGCTGGACATTAAAGATGATAGATGAGAACAATACAGTTATTACCCGTGCTGTCACCAGTATTGAAGGTGTTACTACGCAGGTTATTGCAGCAGGTAAATCATATAAATTCCGGCTCGAGGCTTCGCCTGCGTCAACTCTTAAAGATGATGCTGTTATTAATGTAGTGTTAACTGCATATTCATCAATTGATAATACTGTAAATGACAAAATAACTGTCCGAACAACTAAGGAATAAACAGGAGTATATGAAATGAAAAAACTATTTTTAGCATTTATGCTGTTATCTGTTACATGCACCTTCGCTGCCGATTTTCCCCGCAATACAGATGCGGTGCTTGATTATCTGTATGCTAAATTAGGAAACAATGTAGCAAGAACAGCGATATCGACTGATAATATTGATTACAAAATCTGTAATCTACAATATCAGGCATGTAAAGATGAACGTACTATTCTAAGGTTGCTTACCCGTCATATCGCGGTAGCTGACCAATTAATGAAAAGTAAAACTAATAACGACGGGAAAAGAGGATTATTAATAGCTAATTCCGCTCAGCAATGTGCAGTTCTATTATTAAAAGATAATATTCTGGCTGCCGGTATCGCGGTGGGTATGATACAGCCAAATATAAATCTTGCAGATGAAGATTTTAACAGCAGCAAAGGCAGAATTAATATTGCCAATGAAATACTTGATGCTGTTAAAACAATAGATGACGACAATGCAATAATCAGCGTATATAATATGATATTAAAACTGACAGGCAA
>JBIJDE010000491.1:0-3889 GCA_044344305.1 Armatimonadota bacterium | reverse complement strand
CGGTGGTTCTTCCATAAACTCTTCTGCCAACCTCTGCCATTCATCAGATGCTGTAATAAAAGGCAATATGTCATCAATCATATCTTCGCATTGTTTGTATGGTACACGTTTTGGATTTTCCAGCATATAGTTTGCCACATACAACGCTTCTTCTTCATTTTGTGCTGCCAATAATGTTTTTAATTGGCCAGCAATGGTTTCTGGTGAATCTTTATCCATTTTATCCAACACGGCATGTGTCCTTATAATTTTATCACGCAGGTCGGCGTCAGGCGGGCTTACCTCCGCTGACCCGGAAGTCAAATATTTCGTCGCCGTTGCCATGACATCAGTCCATGCCTGTCCTGACCAGTATGGCGTTTTCGGTTCACCGGAATGGGAACCGGCAAATACTATCACCCGTCCTTTGCCATACATCCCGGAAACCAATAGTGGTTGCATCCCGGCGGTTAACAGCACTCTGGCACCATCTTTAACTTTTATATGGTTCATCCATTCTATCACGCCATCATTGCCAAACGCGGGTGCCGGCACACCCAAAACAGCCGCATAGTCAGGGGTCGCCTTAATAATCTGGTCCGCGCCGCGCAATCGCAGCAGATATGTCCTCTGTACTGTAGTAACCGGCAATATCTCCTCCAGAAAAGATCCTTCATAATTTCCTTTTGATAAAGCGTACCATCCACCGAGAACCAGTAATGACCCGCCATTTTGTACAAATGTTTGAATCTGTCGGCGTTGAATTACTGTGAACGAAGTGGCAGGAACCTCATCCAGCACCAGCAAGTCAGTATTTCCCAGATTGTCGGCATTCGGAAAATCAGACAGACTACTTATATTTTTTGCATCTAATACAGAACTGCATGCTGTGCGTCCATTGTCAAGACTCGAAGTGGTAAGTCGGGCATTTTTTACCCGGGCAAATGATTCTTCAAGCCGATCAATATGGGTAAATATGCCGCGCGCAAAATGAATATCAGGCTTGCCATTTTGCCTTAAAGGTAATGGCGTATCTGTTTTCAGGATTGCGCGATCCAAACCGTCGCGATGACTGGTAAAATCTGTTGGCTGGTAAACTTTCTCTCCCGGCGCTGCATTCACCGGTTCACCTTGTTTGAATATCGCATCCAAAACTTCAGGAGTTACAAAAAGCTTACCTTGTTTCACTTTTTCAGCTGTTTGCGGGCCAAACTCTGCTCCTATTTTTAACTGAGCGCGAAAATCTTCCTGGCTGATAGTTTCTTTTTTATCAAACGAAATAGGTTGCATACAAATTTCAGATAAGCTTTGTGTTGGATTATTCTTTTTCAAAGTTACAACCACCATAGTCCATAAATTTACTCGTGGTATTGTCAGCCGGTTTCCTGTTAATTTTGCTGGTTGTGACGTAAAAACCTGATAATCATCACAGGCAAAGACTTTATCAGCACTATAACCGACTGGCAGTGATAATTGAAACTCTACATTATTCTGCTCCGGGTTTACCCCGGTTGGAGGTCGTTTATTGGGCATAAATGAAAACTTTTCAGATACATTAACCAGTTGCAATATTAACGCGGAACAATCTTTACCCATTGATTTTTCATAAATAAATGAATCCCATAAAAAATCTGCCTTGTTAACTGGTTTTATAATTTTCCAGGGGTCCTGAAGACGACGCATTGACGGGTCAAGAATATATCCGGAAAAACGGGTGGCGAACTTATCAAAAGATGAACTTCCACCCATAGGCCGCGCGCCGCTTGCCAATACCAATGCGGCATTCCAGGGAGAAAAGTCATCAATAATCGCCAGCCAATACCCGCCATGCAGGCGAACCGCGTCACCACCCCAGCGTAAATGTTCAATATTCTCTCGCACATTGCCCAGAATACCGCGATAATATTCACTCATTATCAGACCGCCGCCATGCGCGCACGCGGCAAGTTCAGCATCTCCAAATGCTCCCTGCGGTGTGCTGTGCTGCGGTCCCATATAATTGTAGCCAATTCCAAACCCGGGAATCTCTTTGCGCAATCGGTCTGCCGCATGCTTCACCACCCTGGCCGACATAGCCGGGTCCTGCCACGCGTTAAAATGTCCGTCATATCTGACGGCATCCCATCCAAATTGCCTGGCGGACCGCGCAATCTCATCAACGCCAAAATCAGCAGCGTCAATATTTCCTATCGCCGTCCACGCGCTAATCCAGTATTGCCAGAAATCCTCATCCTTGCCATGCTGGCGATAACGGTTTTCCAGCATTCGGTCAATAATATCAGTACTTATTGCCTCATGCGCGAAACCGGCAGGCCCAAAAACATTCATCTGTTCGGGATGCGTCAAAGCATAATTGACGCCGGGTAATCCGCACGCGCATGACTTTCCGTAAGTTACATTTGATATCCCGGATTTATGGAAAACTTTATTTAATGTCTGCAACGATGCACGGCTTTTTGAATACTGGGTTTGTCCGGAATAAAACGGCTTATCATTATCGATTGTCATCTTGCTGAAATCACAGGGAGCCCAGGCAAACGCTTCATATATATTGCGATTATTATTGACATTACCGGCGGCAATAGCTTCCGCGTTCTTCTCCGCTTCTTCCGGACTCAAATACTGGCTGCCAAATTGCGCCAAACCAATACCATGAAAAGCGCACATCCATGGATTATTTATAATACTTACCGCACCCGCGCCCCGGTCAGTTCCTTCTTTTGTCGCTATTTGCGCTTCTATACCGCGCCCCCATAAATCGGCGCCAAAATCAACCTGATAACTTTTTTCCACCGATGTATTTGCGTCAACTGTTATCTCACCGGAAAATACAGCCCTGGAATTAATCAAATCATCGGAGATGTTCATTGTTAAATTACCTGATTCCGGCTTTACACTTAAATTGCTTATAACAACAGTCACATTGCCTTTATCACCAGGTGAATAAGATACTTTATCTCTGCGAACATCAGTAATAATTAATGGACCACTTAATGTGGTAATTTCCAGTCGGTCAAACAGCACCATCGGCAAAGGCGCTGATAACGCTTTAATCATACCATCCGCGTCAGTTTCGGGTTCATCAACAGCGTTATCCTCAACGTCCTTATCAGGATCTTCATTCTGCTGCCGCAATTTCAACTGCATATTGCGCAGTTCAGCCTTTGCCTCCGGTGGTGCTGTTCCAATGGCTAAACTTATATTCACACTGTTATCACGATTGATTATCTCACATATCAAGGGCTGTCCGCTGTCCAACGCGTCAACAGTCTGACTGGCGGTTACGCCGTTAACAGTCATGTTATATGATACCAGCCGTGAAGCGCTCCCTTTATCATTAAATCGCAGCCATGCTGTTACCCGAACACGTCCTGCTGACGTATCAACACTACGATTTATCCCATTGTCAGGCAATACCAGAAGTACCTGTTTATCATTGCCAAGACGCGCCTTACTCCCTTTAATATCCACGGCAGTAATTACCTGCGTTGCGCCAAAAACAACATTTATAACGTTAGATATAATTATTGCAAAAACAATCTTCCAAATTTTCATATAACCTTGCCTTTAGTGACTGCATTTTATATATAAAATTATTCTACAGGAATATTTTATAGGAAGCAATATTCAGACACAGTAAAACTCTACCAATATGAATGTTACTCGTTGAATGCTCCAGTGACGAATCAGTGAGACAACACTCATTTTGCACCAACTGGTCTCAGTACCAATGTAAATAATATATCAACTCAGCATCTGCAGGTTATTGATTTAACATGAACAAATCTATATAAATCGCAACTTTTTGCGAACAGATAAAATCATCTCCTATAAAAAGGTGGCTTCATATTGTCCTGACATCTCGGAATGGTGACAACTACACGGTACGCTCTGGCTCCACCATTATTTA
>JBIJDE010000490.1:0-3897 GCA_044344305.1 Armatimonadota bacterium | reverse complement strand
TTACAGGCACTTTGGAGAATTTGAAACGAGCTGCACATTTGGAATATGTTGATTTACCGGTGGAACATGGACGTAATACACCATGGAAGTCAGCGATAGGGTATCTATTAAAACATAATTTCGATACAAAAATTATAGAAGAAAATGAATCAGATATTGAGATGCTTTCAACATTTATTTTGAATAATGTTAATAATTACACAACATCAAGCATGGGCAGATTATTTGATGCTGTAAGTGCAATAACTGGAGTTCGAAATACAGTGACGTATGAAGGGCAAGCCGCCATTGAATTGGAACAGGCAGCAAATAGTTATAAGGGTAAAGTAAAATGCTACCCATTTGATATTATTGAAGGAAAGATAATAACGTTGGGAATTTTTGGTATAATTAATGGGGTTGTTAAGGATAAAATGAATGGATGTTCAAGTTCTTTTATAGCAGCCAGATTTCATGAAACTGTAGCTGAAATTATTCTGGAAACAGCTTTGGAATTACGGAATTATACAAATATAAATCATATTGCGTTATCTGGTGGTGTTTTCCAGAATATTTATTTATTAAACAGGGTAAATATAAAATTAAAATCAGCGAACTTTAATATATTACTGAATAGAATTCTGCCAGCTAATGATGGTGGCATATCTCTTGGTCAGGCGGTTTTGGCATTATACCGCAAAGGTGAATGAAATGTGTTTAGCTATTCCTGGAAAAGTAGATGAAATAGATGGCAATATAGCAACCGTAGATATTATGGGTGTTAAAAACCGTATTGCTATTGATATGGTAAGAAACGTACAAATTGGCGATTATTTAATGATTCATGCCGGATATGCAATCGAAAAGATAGATGAAACAGAAGCGATACAGACAATAGAGCTATTTCATGAATTAGGTGGATTAATAAGTAAAGATGATGTTTGATATTAATAAGCCATTTCGTGACCCGGTGGTAATAAATGCGGAAATAGAGAAAATTAAAAGTTATTCTGGTCGACCATTAGCTATTATGGAAGTTTGCGGGACGCACACGATGGCAGTAATGAGATTTGGTATCCGTGATTTATTACCGGCGAATGTGCGTTTAATCAGTGGCCCCGGATGTCCGGTGTGTGTTACGGGAACATCATATATAGATGCTGCATGTTATATCGCTACGATGCCAAATACTATCATTGCAACCTTTGGCGATTTGATTCGTGTTCCTGGTAGCACTGCCTCACTTTCTCAGTTAAGAATGCATGGCGCAGATATAAGAACTGTTTATTCACCTTTAGATTGTATTCAAATCTGTTCAGATAATACAGATAAGATGGTAGTATTTTTAGCAGTGGGATTTGAAACGACAATTCCTGTGACTGCGTTGACTATTTTAAAAATGCATGAACAATCTGTTGATAACTTTGTTATGTTAACAGCTCACAAAACTATGCCTGCTGCCCTTAATGCATTGGCCAATGATAAAGACATAAAGATCGATGGATTAATGTTACCCGGTCATGTAAGTGCAATAATAGGTACTGAGTTTTATAGCGAATTTTGTGCGCGTACCGGTATACCCGGAGCTGTAACAGGATTTGAGCCGGCGGATATTCTTGCCGCTATTTTATCAATAATGCGTCACTGTAATGGTGAAATTGCTGGTGTAGATAATCTTTATTCTCGGGTCGTAAAAAAAGACGGCAATAAACATGCGTTGGCAGTTGTAAATGAGGTTTATGAACCTTGTGATGCCGTTTGGCGTGGCATTGGTAATATTCCTGAGTCTGGATTAAAACTGCGAAAAAAATATGACCATTTTAATGCGGTATTAAAATTGAATCTGCCAGATTTTGTTGATGATGAATCAACACCATGCAGATGTGGTGAAGTATTGATAGGTAAAATATCACCTGTTGATTGTCCACTGTTTGCAGAATCATGTACCCCAGAAAATCCTGTGGGCGCATGTATGGTATCATCTGAAGGCGCATGTGCAGCATTTTACAGATACAAGCGAGATTCTAAATAGATGGATAAAGTCATTACATTATCCCATGGCAATGGTGGACGACTAACCTGGGAATTAATAACAAGTATTTTTGTTCGACATTTTGGCACACAAACAGTTGGAGCCAATGACGCGGCAGAATTAATTTTAGATAATAACGAAATTGCATTTACCACCGATTCATTCGTTGTAAGCCCAATGTTTTTCCCGGGTGGGAATATTGGCAAATTGGCGGTATGTGGTACAGTAAATGATCTCGTTTGCGGAGGTGCTGTGCCGGCATATTTAAGTTGTGGATTCATTATTGAAGAAGGATTCAGTATTGCTAAATTAGATGAAATTGTGGAAAGTATGGCAAATACTGCCGCAGAATGTTATGTTAAAATTGTTGCTGGCGACACAAAGATTGTTCCTCACGGCAAGGCTGACGGGATTTTTATTAACACCTCTGGCATAGGAATTATGTGCGATGATTTTCGTCCCAACCCGTCCTTAATAACACCTGGTGATGCGATTATTATCACTGGTACAATTGGTGACCATGGTTGTGCGGTAATGTTAGCGCGTGAAAGTTTTAATTTTAAGACAACAATAATTTCTGATTGCGCGCCAATGGTTAGCGTGGTGAATGATTTAGCCGCATCTGGACTACAAATAAACGCGATGCGCGACCCAACCAGGGGTGGGATCGCAACAACATTAAATGAATTAGCAATGCAAAGTAAAACTGGCATGATATTACAGGAAGATAATATTCCAGTGAAAAATGAGGTACATGGTGTTTGCGAGTTATTGGGACTGGATCCGTTATATCTGGCAAATGAAGGTAAGCTGATTATTATATGTCCTGGAGGTGTTGCTGATGAAGTAATACAGGTATTACGTAATAATAAATACGCATCCCAATCTGCGGTTATTGGTAATGTAACAAATGAACCTGTCGGAAAATTATTATTGCAAACAGTAACAGGAAAACGTATTCTTGATATGCAAACAATTGAACAAACTCCACGCATTTGTTAGTTATTTTGAATTATTTTCGAGTGAAATAATCATATATCCGGGAATATCTGGTAATATAAATAGGTGAATATGAACAGTATAAATGAAAAACATACAGATGTTATAGTCATTGGTGGTGGTACAGCCGGTTTAAATGTTGCCCGAATCGTAAAATCTCGCGGTATGACTGTAAGAGTTATTGAAGCTACTAAACCAGGCGGTGATTGTTTATGGTGGACATGTTTGCCAACAAAGCTATTATTAGAGTCCGCCGGTATTTTTAAAATAGCATCTGATGCAAGGCAATATGGAATTTTTAGTGATGTAACAGGATTTGACTATGCTGCTATTAATGCGCGAAAAAACCGTATATTAGGTGAATTAGCAAATAACTGCAGTCCTGAAAAGCTCGTTGAAGAAGGTATACTTTACACAAAAGGTAAAGCTAAGTTTGTTGATTCCCATACCGTTGGGGTAGGGGAAGAGAACTTTTCGGCTGATTATATTGCTATATCTGTAGGTGCACATCCAACATTTCCACCTATCCCCGGGTTAATGGATGTGAAGCCGATAACATACATGCATGCTGTTTCACAATCCAAATTGCCTGAAAGCATAACAATTATAGGTGGTGGTGCTGTCGGTTGTGAATTTGCGTTGATTTATTCTCGTTTTGGCGTTAAAGTTGTATTGCTGGAAATAGCCCAAAGGTTATTACCAATGGAAGATGCTGATTGTGGCATTGCGGCTGCTGAAATATTAACAAAAGCTGGGGTAAATGTAGAAACAGCAGCAAATATTCTTCGGATAGAATATGCGGAAGATAGCAAGGCTGTTATTGTTTACAAAGATGGAAATGAGGAAATAATAATTGCAAATGAAATATTAGTTGCCACTGGTAGACG
>JBIJDE010000489.1:0-3903 GCA_044344305.1 Armatimonadota bacterium | reverse complement strand
ACTGTGATGTTTTTTCTGCACTTCGTATGGATTTAAGAACTTCAAACCCATCAACTTCCGGCATCATCAGGTCAAGTATCATTGCATCTGGAATTACCATCTCTATCTGTTCAATAGCTTCTTTTCCATTATGTGCTACCCGTACATTGTACCCCTGAGTGACCAATATATCAGTCAATTGAATAATTGCCGGTTCACTATCCTCAACTAATAAAATTGTCTTTCCATGCCCATTACTGATAGCGGTTTTATTGGCTGAACTATTATATTTAATCATATCAGTGAATGACTGTTCAGCATTATTATAGATATCTATCGACAGCGGTAAAGTGACAGTGAAAGTAGAGCCAACCCCAGACTCGCTTTTAACATGAATATCTCCATGTAATAAACCGGCATATTTATTTGCGATAGTCAGCCCCAAACCAGACCCGCCATACATGCGCGTCATAGTTTCATCGGCCTGGCGAAATTCATCAAATATATACTTCAATTTATCATCCGCAATGCCTATACCAGTATCCTTGATACTAATTTTCATGGTCTCTTTAATCTGTTCAGCAGAAACTGTCACGCTGCCATCACCAGTAAACTTAACAGCGTTACTGATAAGATTTTGCAGAATATGCCGACATTTCAGGTAATCGCTGCGTAAAGGGGGTAAATCTTCGCCAATATATGTAATTAACTCAATTCCTTTTTCTCGTGCTTGCGGTTCAATCATAATCACTACATCAGCGACGATTTCTCGTACTGAAAATCGACTGAGAACCACTTCCTCTTTACCAGCCTCAATACGTGATAAATCCAAAATGTCATTAATTAATGACAACAACATTTTACCGTTACGTTCAATCACATCAAGATAACTATACTCCTCGTCAGGAATAGTATCTTTTAATCTACGATTTAATACACTGGACAATGCAATTACCGAGTTCAGTGGTGTTCTTAACTCATGACTCATATTCGAGAGAAACGCGCTTTTCAACCTGCTGGCTTCATCAAGTTGATTTTTCTGCAACTCCAACTCAATATTCTGTTCGCTAAGTTCATCGCGTTGTACTTGCATTTCTTTCTTTTGTGCTTCCAATTCGCTATTTTGCTGCTCCAGCAAGTCAGAGAAAGCACGTATTTTATTAAATGCTAAGACGCCATTCAAACGAGCGGTCAATATTCTCCAGACATCCTTAACCAGACGTATATGTTGTGCACTGTATTTATGTAAGCTGGCAAGGGATACAACTGCAACCACTTCGTTCTTGCCGGCAAGTATTGGTATAGTAATAATTTCTTTAGGAATAAAATCCCCGCTGACTGTTGTATAATTAAATCGAGTATCTGACGGAATATCAGTAATGTGTTGTATTTTTTCTGTCATCAACACTGCACCGAATTCGCCGGTATGTTCGGTTGCAGAAAAATTATTTCGTCCTGCGGATGCCAAACCTATAGATTCATAATGTTCGAAATTGTTATTCTTTTCATTCAATATATAAATTGCGCCTATTTGGGATCCGGTTTGTTCAGTTAATGCATTCAACAACAAGTTGCAAAATGAATGCAACTCATCTTCATCAAGCAGCACCTCGGCAATCTGCTCGACAGAATCCCTATTCTTCATCTCCAACTCTACAGTTTCTGTAAGGTCATTGAATGATGATGCCAGTACCCCGAATTCATTTGATGATTTATACTTTGTTCGAACTCCGGTATTTCCACGCATATATTCCCTGGTTGCACTGGTTAATTCTATTAACGGTTCTTTTATACTTTTCAACAAAACAGAACTTACATAAAAAATCAATGCTAAAATCACTACAAAAATTATGCTTAGTTGCAGCATTAAAGAGTTTCTGTGAATAATAGCATCCTCATAAAATTTATCCCCTCTCGCAATGGCAAAATCTGAAATTACTTTTATATTGTCTAAAAGGATTTTTAATTGTATACCGCTGATACCTGTTGATTTCATACGCTTTTCAGCTTTTGCTAAATTACCAGCTCGAATCAGTTGTCTGTTATCATTTTGCATTGATATCCATTGAATAAAAGCGTTTTCAGCGACAATAACATTATTCTTCGGTCCTAAATATCGATCATAAATAACAGGAAATTGTTTCTTTACACCGGCCTCATAAATATCAATATGTTGATTGATAACTTGCTTTTCTTCGATGGAATCCGCTAATAACATATCTTTACATTTAGCATCAATTGATAACACGTCAGCAGTTAATTCACCAATAGCCCGGCGAACAGTTAATGGATGGTCGTGAAGCCCCTCGGTTTCCTGCCATAATTTATCAGCCTGTATGTATGCCAATGTACCAAGGATCATCACGAAAAACATGATAATACCCAGACCTATGCGCATTTGTGTACCTATTTTTAAATCAGTTAGTTTCATTAGAAAACCTCAATAATTGCGTCTTTGAAAAATTGCGGCTGAAGGTAGTAACGGGTAAAAGAAATCATTTTTAGCAACAATATCTTTTTCAGCCTCACCAGTAACAAAATATCCCTTGGGGGATAGACAATAATATGCCTTATTCAATATCCGCTGGCGTATATCTGGTCGGTAATAAAATAATACATTTCCGCATATTATCATATCAAAATCACCAAATATGCTCATTGATGGACAACTTGAGCTGGTGTCCAATAAATCATAATTTGAAAACTCAATTTTTTCTTTTATTGAATCAATGATTTGATATGAATCCGCAGTTTTGATAAAATATTTTTGTAGATGTTTTAACCGCATATTTTGAAGTAATGAAATATCATATTTTCCGTATCGGGCAATTTCCAACTCACGATCCGAGATATCAGTGGCAAATATTCGATAGTTAATATCATTTCCTCTGGCGGTAGTTAATTCGTCAAGAAGAATTGCTAATGAATATGGTTCCTGACCACCGGCGCAGGCAGCAGACCACACTCTAATTTCAGTACCACCAGCTTTTTTCTTTTCTTCGATAAGCGAAGGAATAACCAATTGTTCTAATAATGCAAAAGTAAGATTATTTCTAAAAAATTCGCTGTAGGTAATATTCAAAGAATCATAAAATTCCTGTGCTTCCTTACTATTTTCTGCAAGATATACACCGTAATTTATATTTTTATAGTATTCTTCAACTGCCAAACGCTTACTGAGAGATTTCTGCAGAAATGACTCATCATACTGCGAGATATCTCTATTGTATACCTGTTTTATAACCTGAATTATCTCATTCAAATTATCATTCACATCGCGCCCCTACACCAGCAATATTAGAATTTCGGCAATTAATAACTAAAAAATTATAAACATCCTTACTTATATAAATTTTACACTTCTAAAGGTGAAAAGTCAATGAGTTACAACTTATATTTAAAATTTAGAATTTCAATTTCGTGAGATTTTATATTTGGTAGACTTTTTGAATTTTATTAAGATATAATTGCTTATTGAATAAAAAATGGTGTAAGGTATGACCACCGTTTTAGTTTAAAGGTCGTCTAAAATAACAAATTGTTTTTCATTTTAAAAAATATTCATTAATTAACTACAATCCAACCCCAGAGGGGTGAAATGTTAATAGCAGGTGATGATTATTATGAATAGTAAACCCCAGAGGGGTGACATGTTAAATGTGTTAATATTTTTGTCCGGTTCTTGAAATAAAACGTTTCTCACATGTCACCCCTAAAGGGGTTTTAGCTCTATTTTGTTGATTGATTACTATTAATATGTCACCCCTAAAGGGGTTGGCTTGTCAATAATTGATAAAAAATCGTCAAATTATGCTGATTTCTTAATTATCATTGTATTCATTATTAAATTAAAATAAATGTGTATAATAGTGAGGGCATTGCCGTGGGCTATGGAATTAATTTGTTTTGGAATTAAATATTAAT
>JBIJDE010000569.1:0-3181 GCA_044344305.1 Armatimonadota bacterium | reverse complement strand
ATTTCGCGGTGCCATACCAATGACATTTTTAACGCGTATCCCCTTCTCATTTTCAACTACGATAGTAGCAAAACCGTCAAAAGGCATGGAATATTTCAATGCCACAGATCCCTGAGTTTTCTGTGAGAAATTAGAGGCATTTTCAAAATCAGGTTTTGGCAATTGCAAATTTCCTTTTGGTTCCAGTTTTACTGTTCCCCAATCATTTTCTGCCGTCCAGAAAAATTCACGACTGGATTTACCTTCCTGCAAAAAGTCAGCGTATCGATGAATAGGAAAAGTTTTTCCATCGGGAGGACCCCACAAAAACTCCATACCCATACTAAAAGTATCACCAGCAATATATGTCTTCGGTTCCCGGTATGGTTTCCCGGTGGATTTTACTATTGCAGATTGACCGGTGATTAATTTCCAAGGTATTGCAATCTCCTGGGTATAACTTTTACCATCTTCACCCATTAAAAATGCTTCCTGTGCTCCTATTTTTAAAGCATCTATAATACCAACAAATGCGTTAACATCAGTTTCTTTATCACGACCGCCTGTAAATCTGCCATAAGCAATATTTACTACCGGGTGTTTTGCCACTGCAGAATACCAGCAGGTAACATCACCAATGACCATGTCAGTCTTCAAGCGGAGTTGTAGACAATCACTCTTCCAACCACTGCCAATATCAAAATTGGAGTCTACCATGTTAAACATTGGAGTCGGGTCGCGCCATATAATTGACAGATAAAAATTATCTTTGTCATACATGCCAGCCACCTTGGTTGAGTAAGTGCTGCGCATGCGATAATTGGCGAACACATCAACCTGTCCAGATAGATCCCAGTCATTCAACTTGCCATCTATCACTACTTTGCCAGCAGGTACAGTACGAAGTACATGGTTGTCGGTTTGTTGCGCCATAACCATGCCTGAAAGCAGCATAAAGGTGATGATAAGCAAGGTTGGCAGCGAGTGTTGTTTGCAAAAATGCAAGAAATTAGACATTAAAAGCCTCCGGTAAATACAGCTAAATTTAACCCGTTAAATAATTATACATTATTTAGACATGAAATTAAATTAAAAGTTAGCAGTTATTAAGGTTTACTTTTGTTGTGAGTTTTTATTTTTACATCGATTAATAGGATTCTAAAGGATAAAAATATCTTAGGTGACCATTATTTTAAGTTTTCAGTTTTCGGTTTTCAGTTATGGTTTTGCGTAGCGTATTTCCTCATTAAGTGTAATAACTGTCGGATTTAATGAAGATGTCATGGTTTGAGCATTCCAGGTGGTTGCATCAGATACGAAAAGCTGTTCTCCACCGCCAGTGGAAGTAACCCCAAAATTAATCGGATCCCCCGTCATGTCTGCACATAATCCATAAACGGCTACGGCATTGTTTTTCAGAGTATAAAGTGTTGTAAATTTACCGGTATTAGATAATGGCAATGCCAGTTGTTTGATAACTTCAGAAGGGGACCATATACTATTTGCCTGGGAATTCGCATACCAGCGTCCTATTTTACCAGCAGGGTCAGACCAATATCGCGTCACACCAGTGTCGTTGGTTAATTTAATCACTTTTACCAGATGCCCATTTTTGGTATCAAATGATTGTAATAAAGTAAGTGCCTGAGCTTCTGTCTTGTTAGTCGCTAATTCGACAGCATCTACAAATGCTACACTTGTTTCGGTACCACTGGCTACAATAACCGCATCTTGTATATTTGTAACAGGCATTTCATGCGACTTTTCAATAAATAATTGTCCGTTATACGACACTTCCCGCCATAATGCCGGTTCATTCGATTGACATCCTGCTAATAGCATCAACATAGTCAATATTAAAAAACCAAATGAGAACTTTTTCATCTTTTCACCTCTTCATATTTTCAATATTCCATACAACATCTTAAACACCTACAATAATTTACTTTTATTTATAATTTTTTACAATTAAATTTTGATAATATGGCTTTAACTTTAATAAGATTTCTGTAAAAAATGTTCACAATTACAGATTATGCGGCCTGTCGTTTAAGTTGTAAAAGTGAATTAAGAGAAATCATTATCAAAATCAAATGCATCCAGATAAAATATAATCTGGATGCATTTAATAACTTTTTATGCTGCTATTATTAAAGTTTTGGATACCGATAACAACTTACATCAGTTGCTGTTACAGATGTACCGCTAAATGCGGCTACCACAATTAACTTTCCAGTTGATGCGACTAATGATTTATAAATCATTGTGCTATCAACCCAATATGTTACTACATTATATTTCCGTTGAACTGTAAATACAGATGAGGTTGTATATGTAGGATTAAGAGAAACAGGTGAAGCAGCTACGGGAATTGCGGCACCATTTTCATATACTTTTGCAGTACCATTATTTGCATATGCAGCAAACTTAATTCCTGTATAGTTATTTGTTGCTAATGGCGAAAAGGTTTCAGTTAAACCAACCATGAAATCGCCGGTAGCCGGTGATGCTTTAAATTGAACACAACCGTCAGCACCAGCAGGAATGAATGCTGTACTGCTTGCACCATTATTCCATCCACCAGTAGTGCATTTTATTGTACTTCCCGCGTTGGTTGGATAAGTAACCACTGCAGCAGCAGTTGCATCTTTCCATTTTACTGTAAATGGTGAGTCAGTTGTCTGTGATACGTGACCATCAAGGTAACTTGCGACGAACTTGCCGGAATGTCGAGTACCATCGATGTCAGAATAATCATCAACAATTGAATTATTGGCATCACATGTCAACATTTCTCCAGTAGGGTCATCTACCGCACCAATTGATGCACCGGATTCGTTAACATTAAATCCATAACCGATTGTAGTATTTTTGCCTTTAGTCGGACACATCATTACACCCGGATCAAGAGTTAATACTGTCCAGAAATTAGTTGTGGTAGGCATACTTTCTTCATGGTCCTGGACATACATCGCAACAGTAGCGGCTATCTGACGCTGGTTGCTGGTACATGTGGTCTGGCGCGCTTTTTCACGGGCACGTGCAAACACAGGGAACAGAATCGCAGCCAAAATAGCAATAATCGCTATTACGACAAGCAATTCAATAAGGGTAAACCCTTGTTTTGATTTTAACATTTTAGTTTTTCTCCTTTCAAATTACGGACATTTACTTAACATGTATGGAATATTAATAATCATTA
>JBIJDE010000002.1:0-42287 GCA_044344305.1 Armatimonadota bacterium | reverse complement strand
CGAATTACGAATTTTTTATATCGATTTTCAGGATTGTAATGATATATTATCTTAAAAATCCTGTTAATCGATGTGAAAATTAAAATCAACAAAAGGTGAAATGTTACCCCTTGCACCCCTCCTGTTCAAAATGGCGTATATTGGGTTATAATATGTATATGCAGACAGTGTTAAAACAATTAATACGGCTATCGGTATTGCTGGCAGCATTTATTATGCTGGCGGGGGCAACGTATAGCCAGGACGATTATCAGGCTTATGTGATTAAAGCTGGTGAGGATTTGGCGGTTATTGCGGAGAAGTTTCATACTACAGTGCAGAAGTTAGCTGCTTTTAATAAAAACCTGAATACTGACGAATTGCACCCTGGTGATATGATGCGGGTACCGATTATTCCTCAGACTATGGTGGTTGTGCCAAAGTCAGATGATGTTATGCTGGGCGGGGCGGCAGGTAATGTACAAATGAATAATTATTTGCAACCACAACCTAAACCGCAACCGCAGCCGCAGCCTCAACCGCAAGTGCAGATACAACCACAAGAAGAAAATGGGATAATTGGCGTCATCGGAAAAGTGAGTGTTGACGTCGCAGAGATTCGCAGTGAACCGGGAGCAGGACGCGTTTTGTTTAGTCGTACCATTCGCGGGACCGAGTTGTTGGTAACTGACACTATCGACAATTATTATGGCGTCGCTATGGCAGATGGCAGCACCGGGTGGATTCAACAACTATCCATCGAGTTGACTAATGAACGTCGTATTATACCGCGTAGTGCTATTATCCAGTCACCGGAACCATCAGTTGATAATATAATCGAACAACCGGGACAAGCTGATATTGTAAACGAATCGATGAAATATTTAGGAATTCCATACCGATTAGGTGGTAAATTACCAAATAATGTTGATTGCTCATTGCTGGTGCAAACTGTATTCTCGAAATATGGCATTAAGCTTCCACGCACAGCAGCAGAACAATCGAAAGTTGGAGAAACTGTAGAATTTGCTGATTTACAGCCTGGCGACCGTTTATATTTTTATAAAAGTTCGACATCAAATATTATAGGTCACACTGGAATATATATCGGTAACGGACAATTTATTCACGCATCATCAAACCGCGGAAAAGTTGGAATTGACAAGATAAGTGAAAAATCGCCATATTGGAACAAGTTAGCCTGGGCTCGAAGATAAGAAAGTGAGAAAATATGAATACAGATAAAATTAGAGTCGCAATTTTAGGCGCCACCGGTTATGGTGGCGTTGAGTTATTAAGATGGCTGTTGCCTCACCCGAATGTTACCATCACTGCTGTTTCATCTGAAAGCTCTGCTGGTATGCCATTAGAGTCGGTACATCCACAATTAAGCGGAACAGGCCTAACGCTGTCACATGCATGCGATGCTCAGGCTATTGGCGACCCGCAGGTAGTATTTTTTGCATTGCCAAATGGCGAGACCATGAAGATTGCCCCCCAACTGGTGGAACGTGGTGTGAAGGTAATCGATCTGGGAGCAGATTTTCGATTGAAAAACCAGGCGATTTACGAAAAGTTCTATAAAATGCAGCATACCTGTCCTAAATTGCTGAGTGAAGCAGTCTACGGTTTGCCGGAATTATATCGCGATGAAATTATACAGGCACAGGTAATAGGTAATCCCGGCTGTTACCCGACATCAATTCTGCTGGCAACAGTGCCATTATTAAAAGCAAAGATGATTAAGCCATCCGGTATAATAGCGGATAGTAAATCTGGTGTTAGCGGGGCTGGTCGAACAGCTTTGAAAACGCCATATTTATACGCGGAAGCAAACGAAGATTTTTGTGCGTATGGAATCGGTACTCATCGTCATACCCCGGAGATTGAACAGCAAATGACTGGCGTTGGCGTTGGCGAGGCAGTAATTACTTTCACCCCGCATCTTGTCCCCATGACCCGCGGCATTCATTCGACCATTTATGCTGAACTGACAAAAGATATTTCCACTGCCGAATTGATAGGAATATTAACAGAAACATATAAAGACTCGCCTTTTGTGAAAGTGCTTGATGAAAATCATCTGCCCCATACTAAATGGTGTAGCGGCAGTAACAACGCCTTCATAACCGCACGAGTAGATGAACGCACCGGCCGCGCAGTGCTATGCTCCGCTATTGATAACCTTGGCAAAGGTATGGCAAGCCAGGCCGTACAGAATATGAATCTAATGTTCGGGCTCGACGAAACTGCCGGACTGAACAGAGTAAGCGTATTTCCGTGATAATTAAAAATTGATAATTAAAAATTAAAAATTATGAGTTATGATTATTTTATCTCCCAATCTGAAGTGAAATAATTTTTAATTTTTAATTTTTAATTATTAATTATTCCCCAGGGGTTTTTATGTCTAACATTCACATAGGTGCTGAAAATGCTTTAACTTTTCCTGCTGGTTTTCGGGCGGCGGGGATTTCTTGCGGTATTAAGGATGACAGTCGCGATATTATGCTGCTGTTGGCCGACCGCGTTTGCGCTTCCGCCGGGGTATTTACTAAAAATAACGTCAAGGCTGCGCCGGTGATATACTCGCAAAATATTGTAAAAAGTGGACAGGCACAGGCGATAGTTATTAATAGTGGCGTGGCAAATGCTTGTACCGGCGACGAAGGCATGCATAAATGTGTTGAAATGGCGCAAACCGCCGCAGAAAATATTGGAATATCCGCAGAGTTGGTATTAGTTTGTTCTACCGGCGTCATTGGTCGGCAATTGCCAATGGATAAAATTAAAAACGGCATTGGTACAGCATATCGCGCATTATCGGCAAATGGTGGTCATGACGCCGCGTTGGCGATAATGACCACCGATACCCACCCCAAGGAAGTATCTATTACATTAAACACCAGCGGTGGGATCGTGAAAATTGGCGGTGTGGCGAAAGGCAGTGGAATGATTGCGCCAAATATGGCTACCATGCTTTCAGTCATCACCACTGACGCGCAAATCGACCCGGATGTCCTGCAAAATATTCTCAGTCGCGTGGTAGACCGCACCTATAACTGCGTTACCGTAGATGGCGACACCTCGACAAATGATACAGTGCTGATGCTGGCCAGCGGCGTTACTAACGTTCGTCTGGAACCAGGTACCCAGGACTTGGCAATATTTGAAGATGCTTTGTTGAAATTAGCGTCAGAACTGGCAAAAATGATTGCCCGCGACGGCGAAGGCGCGACGAAATTAGTAGAAATTACAGTGGCAGGCGCGGCAGACAGCAAGGGAGCCGCGATAATTGCCCGCACTATAGCAAACTCTCCCTTAGTGAAAACTGCAATTTTTGGAAATGATCCAAATTGGGGACGTGTATTAGCCGCCGCCGGTCGCGCCGGAGTATATTTTGACCAGTATCACGTAGACCTTGATTTCGCCGGCACTCCTGTAGTCAGAAATGGCCAACCGATAGAATTCGACAAACACGCCGCAATACAAGCGATGAAAACAAAAGAAGTAAAAATCCTACTAACCCTCGGCGAAGGCGCATTTGAAGCCACCGTGTGGACCTGCGACTTCTCGTATGATTATGTAAAGATTAACGCGGATTATACAACGTGATTGAAGAGAGAAGAGAGAAGAGAGAAGAGAGAAGAGTGAAGAGTGAAGAGTGAAGAGTGAAGAGTGAAATTACGAATTACGAATTACGAATTTTAGATTTTGTTGATTTCGTTTTTGCTAACGACTTATGAAAACTGAAAACTTAACACTTAACACTTAACACTTAACACTTAACACTTAACACTTAACACTTAACACTTGTCCAATTTATTTGGGTTAGGTATAAACCCTAACAACAATTAAATGGCAGACATTTCTGCCTGCCATTTAATTGTTATACTATGTCCCCCTTATCACTTTTCAAAAGCGAATTCTACTTCGTTTGACCAGTGGGTTTCCCATAGTGGGTGGAAAGTCAACGCGTTGTGTTTTGATAGGCTACGATCGGCGACCATCTCGTAACTTGGGCCTTTGTCGTCGGTGACGCGGAAGGTGAATTTTATATTTTTCCCGCTGTCCAACGCTGATTTGACATCTGGTATTTCCGACCATGGCAGTGCGCATTCAACGATACGTGTGGTATCCCCCTGGATTACTGCTAATTTTCCGTTTTCTACTGGCCCGCCATCTTTGTCGGCCTTTGGTTGGCGTGGGTAGAAATGCTTGCGTGGTACGCCCGGTGCCAATAATCGCCATATTTCTGTACCACCGAACCATTTATTGCCAACTGCGTGCAGGTAATATTCGTAATCTGTATCTTTATATACCTGGAATTGCGGCATAGTTCCCGGTGGATATTCAATCATATCTTTTTTGTCTGTTGGCAATACGTTAAATGCAATCTGTATACCGTCGTCACTCATAGGGATATCCGGGTTTTTGCGGTAAGAGAATCTACGCACATCCTGTGGCCAAACCAGCGGTTTTTCATGCTTGGTATCGGTTGATCGGTATGATTTTTCCGGGTAGTAATATTGGTCGTCATCGCGGGTGCTGTAGCGAAGTTCTCCACCGTTGGGTGTGCTATCTGCTACCTTTGCTGCAAAGTAGAAATTATTAGCGTCGTAAGCGAGATAAGCAACGGTAAGCCCGATTCCACTCTTATCAGGGAACTGCACAAATGGCAGCCAGGCTTTTTCAGTAAGGTTTGGACCGCTGCCCTTACCCTTGACTATTTGCGGTAATACATCATTCCAATCATCCAACTTTCCGTCAACAGTGATGGTCTTTTGACAAATCACATTAACATGCATGTTTTCATTAAGTGTTGTATATCCATCTTTTCCAGCATCAAAACGCACTGACAGCGGATAGACGTTGTCAGCACTTGCGTTACCACCCGTTATCTGAATAGCAATAGTTTTCGTTTCGTTGCCATTCAGTTTTACGGTTTGTGTCGGTATATTCAGCGTTAACGCACCAAGTTTTGCGGTTAATGTTCCAATCACTGGACGATTGAGTATATTTGTTAATGTCAACTGAACATTTGGCTGTTTGTTCAATCTCGCTGTCATATCATGGGCTTTTATCTCTACCGGCTGATAGCCATCAATGCGCGCGGTGGTGATTGCTTTTATCAGTTTGGCAAAGGTTCCGCGTTTGCCATTAGTGCGCAGAAAATACGCGCTCATAGTTAACGGTACCGTTAGTTTTCCTTTTGCTGCCGGCATTTGGTTGCCATTATAGTCGTACAAAATGAATACGCTGTTGTTTTTCAAAGCAAATGTTGCTCCGGTTAATTCACGTGCAGCCTTGATTTTAGCTTGAATATCAGCCTTTGCTGTAGTCGTTGCATCTGCGGGCAATGCTGCAAGCTGTGCGTTTAATGCTTCAACTGATTTGACAGTAGTCATGCCGCGAATTGCTTCAAACTTCACTATTCCTTTTTCGTAATAATAATCAGCCGCCAGGTCACCGACTAATACCACAGTGCCGTCATCTGGATTTTTCTTTCCATCTTTCCCTGGTAATCCGTCAAATACAAACACCCAGGGAAGGCCATTTTTAAAGAGTATTTCTTTAAAATCGCGTTCACCGATGAAAGCCTGACATGCGGCAATACCCGCACCGCAAGCATAAGGTACTACCACGTGCTGGCGTTTATTGCCTGTCGCGGTGCGAATGGTGATATCGGTTGTATCGCGCACGGCATCGTGTAAAACACCAGCAGTGCGTTTCAGACCCTGGGCACGCATGGATGCGATGATTGCGGCCACTCGATCCTCAGAGTTGGCAACCCAGCTTTCGGTATCCCATGGCTGCACCGCGCCAAATTCGCTCTTACGGTTTACCCATGATGGGATAATGGCCGGCACATTACCCATTGGCTGGTAATGAATACTGGTAAAATCAAGCCATGGCAGAAAGGTATCTTTACCATCGCCAAACAGTTTATCTTCAGTATTCATAGACGAACAAGTTCCACCGATGAGTACTTTAACTTTTTCTTTTTCACGTGCATCAAGTACGCCTAATGCCATTTTTGTATATAACTCGCGGTAACGCGGCAAGTCGGCACCCCAACCGGAGATAGACGAACCTTCCCACGGTTCATTCCATAATTCTACAGCATTAATCGGGCCTTTAGGCCAACCATAGGTGCTGCAAATTGCAGTGGTCCATTTCTGAAAATCCTCATCATATTTCGGTTGCCATACAAAATCGCCGGGATAATCCATTTTGCCTTCGTCTTTGTCATTAAGCAATGAACGGATAGTACCCAATGGCATAGTGCTATAGTCGCCACCTTCAATGCAAAGCATGGCGGTGATATCATTATCTGCCATTGTCTTGCAGTTATCGCCCAACTCAGTCATCATTCTTTCCAGACCACCATCTTTGGTCTGACGATATCCCCATTCATTGCGGGTTCCTTTAATGCCTATTCGCTGCCATAATCCGCACATCTCCGGGGTGTATTCGCGTAAATCAAGAGCGTAGGTTGGGTTTTGTACCTTACCCGGTGTAGCCTTTGGAGTATAAAGGAAAGTGGTGATAAAGCATCGTCCCTGACCAGGAATATCCGCAACCAGAGCATACGCGCCAAATCGCTTTGGCAACACTGATTTAATTTCAATATCAGCATATCCCTTAGCTGCGATATCCATCGTTACCGGCACACTGCCACAGTCGGCAATTTTATGTGAGTATTGCTGCCAACCGTCATACGGGTCACAGGTGGTGGAGTAATTAATAATTCCCACTTTCCCTGCAGCTTTCAATGCCTGGTCAGTCTTGTTAACAAACTGTAATTTAAAACTGACAGCATCACCAGGCCAAAATACATTTGCCTTGGCACTACAGGAAATCTGTTGAACAGTGTAGCTTTTTGCTACTTTATCCGCTTCAATCCCAAAGGTTTGTTCGGCATTTTTAAAAGAAAAGGACAGCGCACTAATAGTGACAAATGCCAATAAAAGGCAAAATGTCAAAATACGCAAAGATGAACTGATAATTGATTTCATAACGATATTCCTTACGACAAAATTTCAAAATCAAGTTATTCTATTTATTACAGCGATAACTGTCAATGTTTTTTAATACAAATGTAGTAATTTATTTTTTTATAATTGGATTTTATGTTGCAATTATTTAAATAAACAGCTTAGTCATCAGGCAATTTGCAAGCAAATTTCAGAGATTAACCATATCGATTTCACCTGGGATTTATTGATAAAAAATATTGAAAATATTGTACCTGCAGTGAGAAATATTGCAGATGCAGAAGAATCGTTACAAATTGAAGTACCAAAATATGAAGATAACATTGATAGCGAGAGTTCGAAGTACTGGTCTGCATACGCACCATTAATTGATGATTTAGATGCAGATATTAAGAAAGAAGGTGTATGGGCAGATTTAGCCATCAATCCGCAATTTTACCAGATAATTCGATGGGATGACTATAATCGCACATTAAAATTAATGCCGGAAACGCCAGAACAAACTTCACCATTAAAAATCATGGATCAGCTTAACAAACATTATCTTGATATCACGGCAAAGTCTGATTCTGTTAAAGATTGTGTTAACAATCTCCCCACCTATGCAGATTCTTTACAATTACGTTCATGGTGTGACCAGATAATTACTTACACAACTGCTATTAAGAAGTATGCAACTCTTCGCAATGCCGTGTATCGCGCTCATGATGACTGGAGAAATACGGTAATAGAAAGTAAAGTGACTGACATAATAAATGGGGAGTTTAATAAAGTCGATAAAGAAAAGTTTCTTCTCGCCAATTTAAGTGCTCAATTTACCAGCAAACCCGTTGGGGAATATCTGAAGCCTAAAATTGAAACTGCACTATGGGTGAATCGCGGGATGAAGGTGACGATAAAAGAGTTAAAAGAACAATTAAAAACATATATCGCACCAGACGCTGTCAGAATATCTATTGGCGAGTTAGAAACACAGTTGGATAACTTAAATATTGCCAGCGAAAAACTCGATCCGCAATTAAGTAATGGATACAGTGCTATTTCCTCCACTACTTTTCCTGGAATGGGGACATTCTTAATATTAGACAATGGAAAAAAAAGGTTTGCATTACCAGATTCTGTAGAACCAGTTGTTAATATTGACGAATATTATCAGAATAATCATGCTTTATTACGAAAATTAAGCAATCTTGAAAAAGGTATTGACGATTTAATTCCCTTGATTGAAAAACTTGCAGAAAATCAAAATGCATTTATTGCCGCAGTCAAACAATTTCATAGAACTTCTCTTGATTTAAATGCTGTTGAATATGGAAAAGCAGAGAAATTACTGACTGAAAAGAAATGGAAAGAAGCGCAAACAGTGATGGAATCCTTAAAAATAAAATACCCGGCATATCCTACAATGACTGTCGGTGCAACAATTGATAATACTTCTGTTAATGACCTTGGATTATCAGAGGAATATAAGGCTAACAATACCCGTAGAGATGCAATATTAGCCAAAATAAAACAACTTGAAGAAGAATCAAAAATTAACCCCGGTGGTGATGACCCAAATATAAATACAAAAATCAATGAATTTTATCAATCATTCAAGGCGGCTTATGAATCGCGCAATGAAATGAAATTGCTGAGTTATCTTTCCGACAACTGGACTGCCGGCGACGGCACTGACCTCGGTGATATTACCACCACACTACGCAATAGTTTTGCCATGTATGACCAGGTGAAATTTATCATCGGTCCGTTGAATATACAAAAAGTACCAGTTGGGTACAGAGTGACATATGATGTAACTATCACCGGAAAAAACCTGGAAAACGATATAAAACACGAAGAAAAATCAACAGTTACTGAAGATGTAAATATAGACACAAAAGGAAAAATTAAGATTCTTAAAACTTTGACCGGAAGGTTCTGGTATGTGGATTAAGGGGTTTAAGGTTTTAAGGGATTTGGTTACTAACGGCATAAGAACCTAAGGTGGTATCACCCACAACCCAATATTGCTTTAATAGTAAAAAGCCAGATAGATATCCTCTGTGTAACTCTGCGTTAAACTCTGCGTTCTCTGTGGTAAAATAAAAAACTACCATCAACATACTATATCCTAACTTAAACGCAGAGTTGCACAGAGTTTAGCACAGAGTTACGCAGAGATAATACTTACAAAGACTTGTTTTATTTCAACATTATTAGCTGTTAAGGTACTAACACCTATCCCAAATAAATTGGACAAGTTTTCAGTTTTAGGTTTTCAGATAGGGTCACTTCGACAAGCTCAGTGACCGGTAGAAAATACGGTCACTGAGCCTGTCGAAGTGACCATTATTAAAATCCTGACTTTTTTATTCGAATTTGTTGCTAACTGACTAACCCCTTTCCCTCTAAAAATCAAACTTATACTGTGCTGATATTCTCTTTATGTGATCACTATTGGTTTCCGCATTTATGCTGAAGTTTTTCAACGCTTTGTTATTTGGTACTCGATAAGTTATCCATAGTTTCCACTCGGCAGGATCAACGAATGTGCGGGTGGCACCAAGGCGGAATGAGGAATATTTTGTCTTGCCAAATTCGGTAGTTGTTACTGACATCGCCGGGTATTGGCTCAATTGGGTTCCGGTTTTGTCATAACTTTGCGTCAGATTCATAGTTTCAAGCACTTTGCTGCCAAAGGCTCTATTTATGCCACCGCGAAGCAAATCAGCGACTCGTGGGAGTGCGATAGTTGTGCCAACTTTTGACAATACAGCACCACCGCCACCCTTATTTGAATTAACGATATTCAAAACATCGGTAAGTCCGAATAACCGGCTATATATCTCTTCCTGGCTTAACGGATTCCTACCCGGTGGCGAATATGAAGTACGCACAGTCAACCACGAAGCGTTTTGCTGGGCAATATCTGGATTTAATAGGTTTCCATTAATAGTTGCTTCTACCGCAAACTCATCTACCTGGCCAGTAGCTAATGCTGAAGTTACCAGGCTGGGAGTGCGATCCTGACCAAAATAGAACCGTGCATTACCACTGGTGATATTCAGATTACCTCCAGGTAACTGAATTTTAGCGTCAGATGAATCAATGTAACAATTTACATCAACAATAGGATTTATCAATTTACCTGTTATAAGACCATAAGTGCCAATACCGATAGTCTCATTGCCACTGTATTTTTCTGCATAATCAGCCATCGCCTCAGAATTAATAGCATACACAAATGAGTTAGTAATCGGCAACTTTTCACCCTTAGCCGCTATTTCCATATCTAATGGTGACAATGGTGGTAATATTTTAGTAGGAACAAATGGCAGTTTAGCCGCAATGTTTGGAGGTATTGCGATATCAAAGGAATTCCCTTCACCTATAATTAAAGCGATTGATAAATTTGGATTAATTGGCAAGGTAATAGGATCACTTGATTCTTTCGTATTATCGTAACCCAAACGTGAGTTTTCCGCGTAAGCCAATCCTTCCAAAATCGGTGGTTGAATACGATTATTAATTACGCGGTTATGCAAACGCAAGAATGCGGTTACAGTACCGTTAAACGCTTCTCGCCAGCGTATGGGTGCACGCACAGTCTGCAGGTTAATGTCATAACGAAGATTTTCTGCAAACTCAGATGCTGGAATCCATGCACCATTTCGCTGCAATTTATCAGGATCTATCTGCACAGTTCCTTTTGCTACTAATGACCCATAAGGGGGCAGCTTTTTCTCGCGAATTCCCACTAATTTTTTAACCCACCCAAATGGATCTTTCTTAGTAACAACAGGACGATCAAATACTGCCGAAAAATCCCGTAATTCCATTACTGTTAATGTTTTATCTATTGTATTCGGATGAAAATCAACATCCAGATTCACCCTGCGCAACTTATCCGGGAAATCGGGGGATGTTTGTTTTAATGTAAGTAGCGGAATTTGCAATTTCAAAGTTCCATCAGTCAATACCGGGTTACTTATCGGACCGCCAATAGTGAAATCGCTTTCTAACTTGCCATCTTCAGAATCTATTTTTGGCAACATACTGCGAATTTCTGCTGGCAAAAATGGCCGCGCGCAAGATAACCCTTGTCGTGGCAAACGAAATTCCATGTAACAATCTTTATCAGTGGGAATACTTGGCAAAAGTGGACCCGCCCATTCAAATGGCAAATATCCATAAATTTGTAATGGTTCTACCTGGTTAATGTTATCGGAAATAAATGACAGGTTAGCAGCATCTTCTTCAAATATCACTTTATCGCCAATCGTTTTAACTGGTGTTAAGTTTTCCGGCGCATTTTCTCGGCTGTGCCAGCGTCCCAACCATATTCCTTTTTCGTCAACAGTTACAATGAATGATGATAGTGAATCAAATTTGTATCCCATAAATTCGGGTTTTTCAATATCAACCGATGCCCGCATATTAGGTTTTTCCATGTCAGATGTTATATCCGCAGTAATACTAACCTTGCCATGCAGTTGTTGCAACGCGTAAATATGCAGCCATTTCCCAATTACTGACATCTCAATTTCCTGTGCGACAATTGACATATTAATTTGTCCGGCTTCACTGCCGCGACCAGATAAAGTTAAACCACCACTCATTTCTACAGATAAACCTTGCAATTCAGGAAAATCTTTGATATCGTCACGACCAGAAATCAACAAGTGTCCTACGTTAACCACATTAGGTCCACCGTCATAACTCAACGCAGTATCAATATCCGGCAAGTCAATATTTCCCACCAACACTTTTGTTAATTTCAGCTTAGTTTCTACCAGTGGCCTACTAAGAGCGCCGGAGATATTAATTGTCATATCACTAATTGCTGAAAATGGTGTGGGAATTGCCCGTACCCCATCTGCTAATTTCTGCAGAGGAGCGACAGATTTAAATACATCAGCTAATTTTATTATATCCCGACGAACCTGATTCAGATTTTCCGCTTTCATCCTGAATCCAGCATCAATTTCCTGCATATTGCCAGGTAATATATTCAACATTGCCGGTCCGGTATCGGTGATTAATTCAACAAAATATCTGCTTTTTTCAAGGTCACGTCCAAAAGCAAAATTATCCGCAGTAAAAAGCATATCATTCCCAGAAAAATTACCAGCAAACTTAAAAATCGAATAAGGGATACCTGCTATTTTCAGTCCATCCGGCGCATCCATTTGCGTCTCAATTCGCAATGATTTTATAAATTTTGCAGTCCATTTTTCATCGGTAAAATCTGGCATACCGCATGTTATTTTACCGTTAACCGCGATCGACCCAACCGCATAACGGTCTATATTATTCAATAAAAAATTTATATTTTCCGGCATGTCCGGCATAACAGTTTGGGTAATTACTGCAATATCTCGTAGATCGATAGTAGGTATTTTCCAAGTCAAATCAATATTAGCGTCTTTTTTAAGAATTGGTATTTGCCCGGTCACCGCAATAGGTATTCCTCCCAAATCGCATGATGCATCATTTATAACTGCAATTCCATCTTTCAGAGCGATGTCCAATGACAATTTAGTACCATGAAGAGTGGTTCCACTCGGTAATGATAATTCTGGTTGATGCATAACTATTGTGAGTTTACCCTCTGGATTATCCGGCAACCCCTGCAATATGCACTCACCTTCAATTACTCCATCAAAAGGTATTTTATCTTTAATCCCCGCAATCGTCTCGATTTCTCCCATCGATGTTCGCGGCATTGAAAGACTCAGATTTGTTTTTATCTTTCCATTATTATTTATAATTCCAAATGAACCGCGAATATGCCGGTTATTGGCAGAAATAACCATGTTTCTGAAGATAAAGCGATCCGGTGACATCGATAATTCACAATCTCCAACCACATCGTCAACGGCATACCCCATTCCACGTGGATCTTCAACATGAAGCCTACCAGCAAATGACGGGTTTAAATAAGGCCCACTTACTGTACCAGATAGATAAACTTTACCAGACACATCTTTCACATTGGTGAATGATCGTACTAATTCCAGATTCAACGCAGAAGCCTGAACATCAACAATCACCTGTTTATTCGGTTTTAACCGTCCTGACACCCTGACTGTTCCGTTCGGGGTAGCAATTTCCATGTGTGACAATGATGCCGCTACGGTAGTTTCTTTATCGTCAACAATTAATACCTTGCCAGCCATAGCAAAGTCACCTTGTAATGGTACCGGCAAAATCACACCCATTTGACCGCGTAAATCCGTCAAAATCTCCGCCCGCGTTGGGCCTTTTCTGTAGTCACATGATACTTTTAGCGCAATTTTACCACTTACATTACCAGTAATTCGGCCATAATTCGGCAATATATATTTCAACGATTTAGGTGGTGATATCTTAACATATCTTTGTTGAATCAATCCAGGTTTTATATTATCAACATGACCTCGCAATACTGCTATGGTGTGTTGTTTATTGGGTTGTTTGCCGCCATTTATCCACAAATCTCCGCTGATAGAACCTCCAAATACGTTCATATTAATCTTGCTTACTGTAATAATATCATCGGCATAACGAATTTCACCAGCAATTTTGCTGAAATCCCCAAAGTTGGTGCCAATATTTATCCCCGATAATTTAGCGCGCAAAGCCGGAGATGAAGCGGTTCCAATAATATCAGCATCCAGGTTTAAATCGCCAGACCAGCGGAATTTCAAGTTTTGCAAATCACGGCTAAAATGGACCAGAGTTAACGGGTTTATTTTGCTGCCGGTCAGATGCAAATTATAAACAGGATTTTTAAAATCTGTCACTGTACCGGATAATTTTAAGTTTGTTTGTGCTATTCTAACATCCAAACCAGCGATATTTACGCTATTTTCATTCAGATCCAGATTACCGTATTTTATTTCAAATGGCAGCTTCATCCCCATACTATTGGCTATTCCGCGTAGATTTTTCACATCTACCACTGCTGCAATCATCGGCGACCCTTTTTCGTCTATAGCCAATTGCAATCTTGCATCAATAGTGCCGCTTTCAATTTTTACCGGTAATTTTACCGGCAGCATTTTCACAACTCTATTTATATCAATCCCATATGCGTCAGTGCGAATCAGCATACCGCCAGTATCAAGATTAACGGTACCGCCAGCAGTAATTTTCTTAAGCTTTTTTGTAGCGTCGTAGGCAGATAATTGAAATGGCATAGCACCGGTACGGGTAGGAGTAACCACAATATTAATATCTTTTAACTCTTCATTATGCGGAGGAATTCCCGGCCAGCCTTTTGCATCTGTATATATCAGATTTCCGCCGGTAACGGTTATTTCCGCCTGCAATTTATCTTCTGTTAAAGTTGGTTTCTGCGGTTTTTTCTTAATCAAATGGTCAAAATTCCACTTTCCTGTTCTATTGCGTCTCACTATTAATTGAGGCACATTAACATCAATAGCGGTAATTGCCGACACCGGTGCACCTGGGTTAGCCAATAAAGCGTTTAAATCATACTTTACAATGATCTTCTGGATTGAAACGACATCATCAACCGCATCATGAGCTTTGAACTTGTTTATTACAATGATGCCTTTTTTACTGAAGTCAATTCTGCCGATATTAACATCCCAACCTGTTGCGATTGACAGGTGATATATTGCAATTCGACGCGCTAATTCATTGAAGTTTACATGGCTGAAGGAATGGATTAATACTAAAAGAAGGGCTGGTAAGATTACGGCAGGCCGCAACAGCAGAAAAAATAGCTGTCTAAAAAATGCTGATAAGCTGCTAATTTTGCGTTTTTTTCTGTTTTTCGCCATATGCATCGTAATCATCGTTACCAACGTCTTGCGGGACAGGAATTTCCCTGTCCCGCATATAGAGTTTAATAACTACTGATTATTTATCCATTTGCTGCTGGTATTCAGATAACTGTTTCAATCTATGTTCGATTTCATCCAGTAATCTATCTGATTTTGACTCAGGGTCTTCAGTTGCAGCAGGCGCACGGTTAATAGCCCACAGACTCAATGCTGCTAAACCTAATAAAGCAACAACACCAAAGATGATTCCTACTGAACTGGAGTTGCAACAATTGCATTTAGATTGTGTAGGTGTGCCCATCGTCTTCCCCCTCTGATTCAGTGAAGATTCTCTTCACGAAAGTCAGTAACTCCATTGGGTTAAATGGTTTGGTCAGATAAATGTCCGCACCGCTTGAATAACCCGTGAAGATATCCTGATCCTGCGCCTTTGCCGTTAACATGATAACCGGGGTACGGTTTGTCATCGGATTTGCGCGGATACGCTTTAACGTTTCTAATCCGTCCATGAACGGCATCATCACGTCCAGAACAACCAGGTCAGGTCGCTCTTCTTCAATTTTCTTTAATGCCTCACGACCATCAAAAGCTGTTATCACTGTATAACCAGCTCTTTCCAGATTAACCTGGATTAATCGGACTATATGTCGTTCGTCATCAACCGCCAAAATTTTCTTAGGCATGCCTGTGCGCCCCTTTACTATTTCTACAATGGGAAATTCAGGTATAAATAATATATCAATATATCTATGGTACTTTTTGAGTATAGCAAAACAGACACTATTTCGTCAATGTAAGTACATATAAACTACAAAAAAATATCTAAAAATAGAGATTTTCACCTATTTATTCCATAAAACAAGTGCAATGGCACTTATTTTACTCTTTTTAAATTAATAAAAAAATAGGTGGAACTTAATATTGCATGAAATTAGCCTAAAACGTAGAGACGCAAAATCTTGCGTCTCTACATGCTATGTTTCTACTATATGGTCTTTTTACTCTTTACACTTCTTTTCCAGGCATTCGTTATTTCTGCCGCGTTTTACGTAGTGGGTATGCAGCAGTTCGTGGGATTTGTGGCCCAGGGGTTTTTCCAGGAAGTCTGTATATAATTGTGTAATGAACGGGTTTTCGTGGGATTTGCGTTGTTCTTTGCCGGCGTCTTCCGCGTAGATAGCTTTCATGCGTGCCTGGCGGATTTTGTTATTGGTTAAACGAGGCTGGCCGCCGCCGCTGATACAACCGCTGGGGCATCCCATTACTTCAATGAAATGATATGGTGATGTTCCGTCGGCTATCTGACGCATCAGCTTTTTCGCACCTACCAGACCGCTGGTGGTGGCAACCCTTACGGTGACACCATTCAGGAATGCGTATTCAGGCTTGGCGTCTTCGATGGTTATTGCCGCTTCTTTTACCTGGGCGAGACCGCGTACCGGAGTAACGTCAATATGAGCAAACGGAATTTCGCGACCGGTTACAACTTCGTATACGGTACGCAATGCCGCTTCCATTACACCACCTGGAGCAGCGAAAATATCGGCAGCACCGGTAGAATAACCAAGTGGATTGTCGAAAGTGCCATCTTCCAGCGAACAGAAGTCAATGCCGGATTCCTTAATCATGCGCGCCAATTCACGGGTGGTGAGTACGGCGTCTACATTTGGAAGTCCATCGATGAACATCTCTTCGCGGGTTACTTCGAATTTCTTCGCGGTACACGGCATTACTGATACCACAAAGATATCTTTCGCCGCTACACCAATTTTGTCAGCATAGAATGTTTTCGCCAACGCACCCAGCATCATGTGCGGGGATTTGCAACTGGACAAATGACCAAGCTGTTCAGGGAATTCGTGTTCAACATATTTGATCCAACCCGGTGAGCAGGAAGTAATCATCGGCAATACCGCTTTACCACCGGTAAGGGCTGCGGTGACGCGTTGTAAGAACTCGTTGCCTTCCTCGATAATGGTAAGGTCGGCGGCGAAGTTAGTATCAAAGACATCATCAAAACCCATATCGCGCAATGCTGATGCCATTTTGCCAGTCACCAGTGTGCCGGGTTCGTAACCGAACTCCTCGCCCAGTGCCGCGCGGATTGCTGGTGCGGTCTGTACCATTACTCGCTTGGTCGGGTCTTGCAGGGCATTCCATACAGCGGCGGTTGCGTCTGCCTCGGTGAGTGCGCCTACCGGACAAACGGCGGTGCATTGACCGCATAACGCGCAATTTACGCTGTTAAGTGCCAAATCATCAGCCGGACCAACGGTGGTTTTTATACCGCGATGAGAAACATTTAGCACGCCAACGCCTTGTACTTGATTGCAGATGGTGATACATCGGCGGCAGAGGATACATTTCGTCATATCGCGAACGATTGATGGTGAAGATGTATCAGGAACGCGCTGTGCCGGTTCGCAATCGTCAAAACGCGACTCACCGATTTGCATCAGTTCGCCTAATTCCTGAAACTCGCATTTCTGGTTGCGCGAGCAACTGAGGCAGTTGCGGGGATGGTCGGAAAGCATCAATTCGTAAAGAACTTTGCGGGCTTTGCGAACCTTTTCTGTATTGGTCCGCACCACCATGCCTTCTTTAATCTCTACCAGGCATGATGCCTGCAGAGTGCGCGCGCCTTCAATCTCTACCACACAAACCCGGCAAGCACCTACTTGGTGAATGCCTTCCAGGTAACAGAAATTCGGGATTTTAATATTGTTATGCTTAGCCGCTTCCAATATAGAAAGTCCGCTTTCAGCAGCGCAGGCTTTTCCGTTTATCGTCAAATTAATTGTAGCCATATTGTTTTTACCTTTATATTTAATTAGGCGGGAAGATGGTGTTTTATATCTTCCCGCCGTTATTATCAGCAGCGGCGATCGCAGCGCAGACAGCGCATAGCTTCCGCAATCGCATTCAAACGATGGAAACCGACGACGACTTCGTCAAAGTTCTTTATGCGTTGTTCCGGGTCGTTGTATCGCATTTCAAAACGGTCGTGTTCCATAACTTCTTCTTCCGCTTCCGGCATTGGGATATCGATATCTTCGCCGGTGTTTAATTCGCCGTCGCCACCCAGGTAGCGGCTAATTGCGGAGGCTGTCTTTTTACCATCAGCAATGGCAGTGATGACGATATCCGGGCCGCGGATAACGTCGCCGCCGGCGAACACGCCGTCGATTGATGTCATCATGGTTTCCGGGTCAGTGACCAGGGTTCCCCATTGACTGACTTCGATATCATCTTTGCTGATGAATGGCAGGTCGGAATGCTGGCTTACCGCAGGAATAACCATATCGGCAGCAATGACCACTTCCAAACCTTCTACAGGATACGGCTTGCGGCGGCCGGCACCGTCAAATCCGCGCAGTTCCATGGCTATGCAGCGAATGCCGGTGACATTTTTATCGCCGACAATTGCGACAGGGGCGAGTAATTCGCGGACTTCTACGCCTTCTTCAATCGCTTCGTCAATTTCACGCTGATCGGCCGGCATATCTTCGATGGTACGGCGATAAATGACCGTAACAGATTCGGCACCTTTGCGCAGTGCGGTTCGCGCCGCGTCAAATGCTGTGCTGCCGCCGCCGATGACGACAACATTTTTGCCTACCGTTACCGGTTTGCCCAATGCCACATCGCGCAGGAAATCAAGGCCATGATATACACCAGCAAGCTCTTCACCCGGTACGCCAACTTTATTGGGGAATTGTGTTCCGGTGGCGACATAAATAGCATTATGCTTCTGGCGCATTTCGCTGAATAGAATATCTTTACCGACTTCAACACCCAGTTTAATTTCCACACCGACTTGTTCAATCAGGCGTATCTCTTTTTCCAGGATATCATTTGGCAATCGATATTCAGGTATACCATAAGCCAGCATACCGCCGGCAATTGGTTGCATTTCATAAACCGTAACACCGTAGCCTAACCGTGCCAGATAATACGCGCAGGTTAAACCGGATGGACCGGCACCGATGATGCCGATGGATTCATCCTTTTTCGGGAATACCAGGTCCATATATGGCTCATCATTGTTGAATACAAAGTCGGATGCATAACGTTTTAAATCGCAAATTGCCAATGACTCGTCAACCTGTGCGCGACGGCATTTGCTTTCACATGGGTGGGTGCAAACGCGTCCGCAAATAGCCGGGAAAGGGTTGTCTTTGCGAATCAGGTTGTAGGCATCGCGAGGACGGCCAGCGGCGATAAGTGCCACATAACCGGGAACATTAACACCGGCAGGACAAGCATTCTGACATGGCGAGATAAACAGTTCTGCGCAGATACCACCACGGCAATATTTCTGTTTGATATGTTCTTCGAACTCTTCGCGGAAATAGCGAATTGTGCTGAGAACAGGATTACCGGCTGTTTGCCCAAGTCCGCAGGTGGAGGTCTCTTTACAGGTGACAGCAAGTTCTTTCAGTAATTCTATGTCGCTCTCTTTTCCTTTACCCTGGGTGATTCGTTCGAGAATATCCAACATGCGGCGTGTGCCTATTCGGCACGGTACGCATTTGCCGCATGATTCATCCTGTACGAAATCCATAAAGAAACGGGCAACGTCAACCATACAGGTATCTTCGTCCATTGCAATTAAGCCGCCGGAACCCATGATTGTACCCAATTTCACAAGGGAGTCATAATCAACCGGGGTGTTAAGATGTTCTTTGGTTAAACATCCACCGCTGGGTCCGCCGGTCTGGGCAGCTTTAAACTCTTTGCCGTTTTGCATGCCGCCGCCGATGTCAAATATTATTTCGCCCAGGGTAGTGCCCATGGGAACCTCAACGATACCGGTATTTACCACGTCACCAGCCAGCGCGAATACTTTCGTTCCACGACTGTTGGGGGTGCCATAACCGGTGAACCAATCGGCTGATTTATTTATAATCAGTGGTACATTCGCGAGGGTTTCAACGTTATTAATGATAGTCGGCTTGCCAAATACGCCACGTTCAAACGGGAATGGCGGTTTCTGGCGCGGTTCGCCGCGATGGCCTTCGATGGATGCCATCAGTGCAGTTTCTTCGCCACATACGAATGCGCCGGCACCGATACGTATTTCAATATCAAATGCAAAGCTGGTTCCCATTACATTTTTGCCCAGCAGACCGCATTCATGCGCCTGTTTTATCGATTCCTGCATGCGTTCGATGGCGGTGGGGTATTCAGCGCGAACGTAAATATAGCCCATGTTCGCGCCGATGGCATAACCGCATATCAGCATACCTTCGATAACCGCGTGGGGGTCGCCTTCCATCAGCGAACGATCCATAAATGCGCCCGGGTCGCCTTCGTCGCCGTTGCAAACGACTACTTTTTCGTCGCCTACCGCTTTATATCCGGCTTCCCACTTAATACCGGTGGGGAAACCTCCGCCGCCACGACCGCGCAAGCCAGACTTTTTCATCTCGTTAATAACGTCTACCTGCGACATTTGCAGCAGTGATTTAGCTAATCCGTAATAACCGTCGGATGCAATGTACGCCTGAATATCATTATAAGGCATACTGCCGCAACGTGCGGTAACCAGTCGAACCTGGCGTTTGAAATATTCAATATCAGAAAGGTGAGTTACTCTCTCATCTGTCTTGCGGTCTAAATAGCATAACGCGTCAATGATATTGCCATTCACCAGATGCTGGTTGACGATATTCGGCATATCTTCCGGTTTCAGCTTGGTGTAAAAAACATCATCAGGCTGTACAACCAGTGAAGGGCCCAGGTCGCAGGTGCCAATACAGCCGGTTTCGTGAATGACTACCTGGTCAAGCAAGCCGGCCGCTTCAAGTGATTTTAACAGGGAATCACGCACGGCATGACAACCGGATGATATACATCCAGCACCAGCGCAGACTAATAATTGAAACTTTTTAGAGTTGTCCTCTTTCTGATAGCTTGATTTAATAGCATCTAAATCAGCGAGAGAGGTAATATTTTTAGTAACTGTAGTCATAATTAGCTCTTTCTCCAGTCGCATTTTTCCAGGATGCCATTCAACTTCTGCGGATTAACCTGGGCAATAACTTCATCGTTAATCATCATTGCCGGGGCCATTCCACACGCACCCAGACAGCGCATCACTTCCAGGGTGAACTTTTTATCTTCGGTAGTTCCGCCGACATCAACACCCAACATCTCGGTAAGACGCTTCAAAATCTTTGCGCTGCCACGTACATAACATGCCGTTCCCAGACAAACGCGAATGGTATATTCACCACGTGGTTTAGTAGAGAAAAACGAATAAAATGTCGTAACGCCATGAACTTCTGATAGAGGAATATCCATCTTATCAGCGATTAATTGCTGAATTTCTAATGGCAAATAGCCATATACACCCTGCACTAAGTGCAGCACCTGAATAAGACTACCTTCACTGCCTTTAAATTCGTCGATAATATCGCCGATTCGTGCCAGTTTAGCCTCTTCAGTCTCTTCGCAACATTTACATTGCGATACCTGAGTACCCATAAGAAACCCCCGGTTATAACCAATTTAAATGATAGCAATTCAATGCCATTAATTAATGATAACTTATTAAGATGCAAGATACAATAACTTTGTGAAAAAAATTACAAATATTTGTGATTTTTTTTACAATGTAGTAAATCTGTTGCAAAATTGACATAGCAGTTTTCAAAAAGGTGACTGAATTTCATAACCTATTTTGTTAGATGTTGCGGTAAATTCGGATATTTCATAATTCCATAGCCCACAGCATCGCTCTCACCCTTATACACATTTTATCAATTTATCTTTGACCCCGGATGTCACATATTGGTAGAAAATAATTCAACATGAGATTATCTACCCCAGAGTGGGTCGGATGTTATTACCAGCAATTTTTCAATTTTAAATAGATGGTCACAACCAATTTATATCCGACCCCGTAGGGTGTCGAACAACAATTAGCTATAATCTGCGAATGTTCGACACCCTACGGGGTCGTAAATATATGTAGATTGATGTCAGATTCTATAGACGTGAGACCCCTACGGGGTAAAGATATGTTAACTTCTGATAATTAACAACCATTTGAAGTTATGACTTTTTTATTCGAATTTGATTGCTAACTTACTATGAAACTTCTGGTATCTCTTCTGGAGTTTCCGTTTTGTTTCTCTTTTTTATCTTCTCTGGTTTTACCTTCGGTTGTTTTACCTTTTCGGCGAATTGCGGGTATAGTCGCAACAGGTTGCCGTATGCCAGTGATAACGCGGTGAAGGTGAATACCAACATGAGGAATAATGATAGAGCCAGGTCATAATATTTATTTGAGAAGATGACTGGATTAATTGAATTTGGTTCAATAAGCATGATTCCGGTGAGTACAGGATTGCCTAATGATGTTATTTTCATAAATTTTTCTTCACTCATGCCAGTCATAAAAGAGTAGGCAAGAAATGTTGCCATGCTTGAGGGAGTGTTCCCTAAATAAGCAATATCTATCTGGTGCTTAATATATAGGATACCGGACAATACGGTGAGAGTTATTGCCAGAAAAATTGATAATTGTATGAAAAGTGATGCTGGTTTTTTACGGAAAAATGTAACTATTGCCAATACTACGCTGCTGGGGATATACGACAACGCCATAGACGCGATAAAGAAAAGTACTATGAAAAGGTATTCCGGCATTGCGGTTTCGGCATTGGTATTTTTCACTCTCAACATATCTGAATACAATCCGGGCAATGCCATCATCGATGTGCAGATGCCAATTTGTACAAAGAATGTGAAAATCACGATACTTATCGCCCATGACGCGGCAACGTTACTCTTTGGCGCGCGGGATGATGCGTAAACGCCGATTGCGCTGCACAGCAAAACCAGCACGATGAGAAAAATCTGCATTAGTATGAATTCGAGCCATGATACCCCACCCAGGATGAAAGTGACGGCGGTGATGGGGATGATCGACAACCAGAGCAATATTAAATAACCGGCAGAGCCAAGGTACTTGCCCATTAATATATTCCATGGAGACAGGTGAGTCACCAACAGGAAATCCAGCGTCTGCCGTTCGCGCTCAAGTGATATTACATTGCAGGATAATGTGGGGCCAATCAATGCAATTAAAATCATCTCGGCAACAGATATACTGGTGAATGTTTTTCTGCCTAATTCACTGTTAAAATCCCAGTTGGTATCTGCCACTATCGCAATTACCACTAACGATGCAATGGCGACAAAAACCCCTATCATCACCGGCGCCATTTTGCCGCGCATACGGGTACGTATCTCTTTTACCAGGGTTGGCATATCAATAGCTTGCATATATATATAAATCTCCTAAACTTTACCCCATCGTAACACATCCAGCCGGCGTGCCGCAAGGTATAATATGGCGAATGATGATATCGCAGCACCTGCGATATATTGGAAAATGTCGAAATAATATTTTAACTGTTCTGTAATTCCAACTGGTGTAAAAATACCGCGAGAATGCATATCATAATTAATTCGAACCATTAAATACTCAATAGGGTTAAACAATGTCCCATGCCCTAAATCAAAATCTATCGACATAATCATAGCTGTAAAATACATTGCACCGGCTAATGTTACCAATATATATGCACTCCAGTTTTCTATTTTTCGTCTTAATACAAAATAATACTCTGCTATTATAAAACCAATAAAGATTATGGGTAAAGAAGCTAATATCAATGGGATTACTTCATAACGTTCACTGGAATTACCGGAAAATAGCGAATGCATAACAGATATATCAGAGAAAAAAGCCGGAATAAAGAAGAATATCATGGCGATACTGATGTATGCAAAGGTAATTGCAGCACCTGCTTTTTTTACCCGGACTGACAAATATATGCTGATAGAGGAAAGCTTGAAAGTATTTACTATAATCAATAACACCATAACTAAAAAATCTTCAATTGATACACCGCCGGTATATGAAATTAAGATAGCTAATACCGGAATAGTAGAAATGAAAAACATGAGATAAATACCGATTGATGACAGCAATTTCCCCATTATCAATTGAAAAGATGTCAATCGGGTGAGAAATAAATGGTCAATATTCTCTTTTTCTTTCTCCGCAATTATCGCATTTGCTGAATGTGCCGGCAACAGTATAATGATGAGTAATTGAACGTATCCCATACAATAAATAAATTTTTCGCGCATATCTCTAACCATATAATCATTTATAACCATATGATTACTCGAATTACTTATATCATACATCGATATCAAAACAACAATACCCAATACGAAATTACATATCATTAACGCGCGGGGAATGTAAACACCGCGAATGACACTGCGGTTGTCAAAATTAAAAACCGCGAATGCGCCTTTCAGCATCTCCATAAAGCGTTTTCTCATACTCTTCCCCATCGCAAAACATCCAGCCGACGTGCCGCAAGGTATAATATGGCGAATGATGATACTATGGCGACTGCGGAATATTGAATTACTGCAGAATATATTTGTGGCTTGGTGAGCACATTTGAACCGTAAAGATTGAACAATTCTGGATATAGAAATACCACAAAAAACTCAATTGGATTCAGATATGGCACAAATCCTTCATAAGCTTGTTCAATAATGACGATAAATATCCCCCATATAAGAAGTAGAACGCCAATGATTGAAACTACAATATAGGATTTCCAACTTTCCACATGACGCTGAATGACAAAAAAGAACTCAGCTATTAGAAATCCAACGAAGACTAATAATGGTAATAAGGATATGCTGACTGCAAAGAAATCATTAAAGATATTGGGATATCCACTATAAAGCATCTCGTTAAACACTGTGTATTTTGTAAAAAATGACGGTAATATGAAGAACAGCATGATGATGCTGATATATGAAAAAGTGATAGCCTGCGCTGGTTTTTTAACCCGGACCGATAAATAAATGCAAATTGCGGAAAGTTTGAAAATATTCAGGATGATTATTAATATTGATATGAAAAACTCATCTATCGATACCCCGCCAGAATAACAAATCATTATCGCCAGCACTGGAATTGCAGTAATTAAAAACATCAGGTAGATTCCGGTAGAAGATAGCAATTTCCCGATAACCAGTTGAAATGATGATAATTTAGTGAGGAAAATATGGTCTATATTCTCTTTCTCCTTCTCTTCTATTATCACATTTGCGGTGCGCGCCGGCAACAGGATGATAATGAATGCCTGAATAAGAGCCAGACCAGAGAAAAACATTAAACGCATGTCATTGCTGAGAGTTGAGTAATTAAAAAAGTAGACCATTTCGTCTTTACTATTATTTTTATACATTAACACGATAACAACAATAGCCAGAATGATATTAGAAATAAGCAGAGCGCGGGGAATGTAGACGCCGCGAATTACGCTGCGGTTATCGAAGTTAAATACCGCAAATACGCCAGTAAAAAGTTCAGCTATCCTCATAAAAAATCGCTTCATCATCTGCGGAATATATTAACATTATTTTCAGGATTATTGAATAGTGCTAACGAATCGTAGATATTTAACCTTTTGTGGGCTTTGTTGTTTTTACATCGATTAATAGGATTGAAAAAATGAAATTTCACACACGAAACGCTATATCATTTAAAGATTGTGCCGATGTAGAGTCGCAAGGCCTTGCGTCTCTACGACGACCACATTATTTCATTTTAATGTAGTTTCTGGTGGGTGACATTTATTTATTGGGCTATTTGTGTTTTATATGGTTTTTAAAATCGATTAAATCGGAAATTTACTTTAATTTTTTCAGATCAACTTTAATTTTTTCATATAATTCTGCTGTCCATTCAGGAGTTTGTGGTAAATCTTTCGTTGCTTCTTTAATACGAAAATCTGTTGGGGTAAGGATTACAGATACATTGTCGATACCTGTTTCTGCTGCCAGGACGAATAAATCTTCTGCGGTTTCGTCACCCATGGCAAGACAGCCAATTGAACAGGTGTTGCCGTGAATCATGATATCGGAACCAAGGTTTTTTCTATTATCTGCTTTCCCTTTTTCCTTGTCGTAATCATTGGGGTAATTCACCCGCAGAGCGAGATGGTACGAACTATTGGGATTCAGCGATTCTATGCGGTACAATCCTTCAGGAACCTGCCCGTCACCTTCTTTCAATTTTGGCCCCAACTCACCACTCATCCCGAGTATCGGGTAAATTCGCAGCAACCTGAACTTCTTGTCTTTACCAGCCACCCAAACCTCCATCTTTTTCTGGTCTTTTATCCCTACCAGAGTAAGACGTGTTGGTGGATAAGAAACGTTAATTTTTTGAAAATGAAGATTCAACCGTTCATGAACAACATCACTGTATTGTGTTACCCGGTCACTGACAGTCTTTTTGCCTTTAATTTGCTGTATCACTGCAATAAACTCCCGCTGAAGATATCTTCTAAAAGGTATCCCAATAAGGCATAATGCTAATAAAAAATACAATATATGAATCCGTTTAAGCTTCATATTTCTACATTTTCCTTACGCAAAGAAGGTAAATATTTCACAGTATACACGACCGAAATCGATTGAAGTCGTCTGCACGACCGAAATCGAAATTTATATAAAATTCAACAATTTACCATTTGCAATTTGCAATTTGCAATTTCACTCTTCTCTCTTCACTCGCTCCACGCTTCCGCTACTTTTGCGGCTACTGGGGCGGCTATTTTACCACCGGTTCCGCCGCGTTCCAGAACTACCGCAAAGGCGATTTTTGAGGTGGTGCCGTTTACTTCTTTCTCAGCAAAGCCGATGAACCAGGCATGGTCGTCGCCGCCTACCTGTTGCGCGGTGCCGGTTTTGCCGGAGATGCGCACGTTACGCAGATTGGCGCGGGTGCCGGTGCCGGATGTCACTACATTGCGCATCATCTCTGCCAGTTTTTGCGCGTTATCAATATCCATGGGGTTGTCCAGCGTTTCCGGTGCGAATATCTGCGCGGGTTTCCCCAGTTTTTGTATCTTATCAATCAGGTATGGCCGCATCAGTACGCCGTCATTTGCCACGGTGGCGGCGACCATTGCCATCTGCAGTGGGGTTACCGTGACGGTACCCTGACCAAAACCTATTTGCGCCAGTTCGCCTTCGGGGATAAACCTGTTTTCGTTAATCAGCCGACTTTTCTTTACCGCCAGTGGGAAATCACTCATCCAATCACGGTTAAAACCGAATTTTTCCACGCTGGATTCTAATTTGTCAAAACCGAGATTAATGGCGGTGCGGGCAAAATAATAGTTGCAGCTATGGGTGAGTGCCTGTTGCATGGCGATGGTGCCGTGACGTTCGCCATGATAATCAGTAATTTTTATTTTATCGTAAGTAGTATTGCCTTCACAGGTATATGTGGTGCCTGCCGATGTAGGGTCGTCTTGCAGTGCTGTCGCCGCGGTTAGCACCTTCATAGTACTGCCGGGAGGATACAGTCCGGCAATGGCGCGGTTGGTCATGCTGCCGTCATCACCTTTTTTGCTGGGGTCGTTGATATTAAATGTCGGACTGGTCGCCAGTGCCAATACCCGTCCGCTGGCTGGTTCGATAACTGCCACCGCACCCCGTCGGTTATCCAGCGCGGCATAAGCGGCATTTTGCAACTTTAAATCTATCGTCAGGGTGATATCTTTGCCGCTGCGCTTGTCGCCATTTAAAATACGGGTTATTTCCGCGCTGTCAAAACTTTTTATTATCCCGGCAAGTTCGCTGTTTAACGCTTTTTCCACCCCGGCGCGGCCATACTTGGGATTTACATAGCCAATGATGCCGGATAACGAGAATGGGTCGGCATATTTACGTACCCGTCCTACTGTCCAGGCTAATTTTTGCCCGCTGCAATCATAAATAGTGCCACGCGGTATGCTCTGTTCGGTTCGCATCGCCCGTCGGTTAGTCGGTAAATCCGCCAAAAAGCCGGCGCGCCACAAATGCCACTGCGCCTGCCAGCACAGCATCAAGACGAATAATATTGATATTAAAAGATACATGCGGCGAATCCGCACATCCAATTCATTTTCCACAGATAAAGATTACCGCTATGAGAGAAGGACGTCAACTGTTTTGGGTTACACATGTTTTAGTTACACAGAGATACACTGAGGAGACACAGAGACTCACAGATAATTATTTTTTCACTCCGTGAATCTCTGTGTAATTAATAATGTTAACCTACCCAACTTTTATCTCAACAGCCTCGTCCTGCCCTAACTTCATGGTCTCCCCAAATACCACCACATTGCCTTCGCGTTTTACTGCAACGCCATTCGCGGTGATGTTGTCGGCTGGCAAATCTGCTATTTCCAGTTGTTTCAGTTGTTGGATGCCGTATTTTACCGTCAAGGTAAATTTACCGGCGGCGATGTCTTGCTGGTAGGTTCCCCAACCGGTGCTGGTGGACCAGAATGTTGTGTAATTGTCGGCATTTATCTTTGGCGCGAACCCGAGGGTGGCGGTGGGCAGGCTGTAGGTGAAGCCGTCCAACGCCAGTTTTACCGACCATGACGCCATTGCCCGGGCGTAATGATGACCGCATTCTATCTGATTCCAGGGGTTGCGGTTATTGCCGGCGTAACGGTCGCTGACTGCTTTTACAATGGTTAGACCCTCGGCTATCCAGCCTTCATATACTAAATGAGCGGCGACGTGGTACTCGATACCGGTCCACACTTCGTCAGAATATACGAATGGCAGTGCGGGACGGTTGCCATGGGGCCATGAACATAGCAGCAGACCAGCCTCATCATTCAAAGCATATACCCGCTGTACATTGTTAAAATCGCCAATCGGAGCGCGGAAGTTATTTTTGAATATCGACAACAAAGTGGTACGAACATTATCCTGATTCAACAAATAACCCAAACCGGCGACGTGGGACGCCCATTGACCCAGCAGTTGATCAGACAGACAGCCTTCGCCATACTGGTATTTCGGCACTAACGCGTTGCCGGAGATGGCGGATTTTTTGCCGCCGGGCGACTGTTTGCATTCGCAGGTTGGTCCACAGCAATCGCCTTCCGGACTGCGCAGCACTTCTGGCACGGTGACTTCGGAAATGACATCAACTTTTTGTATGTAATACTCGCCATTCCACAGTTCTGCATCTACCTTGGCGCGGCCACTTTCATAAATAGCGCGGTATTCGGCGGCTTTATCGTCTTCACCCAAATAGCGGGCAATCTCTTCGCATGACCGCAATGCCCCCAGATACATGGCGGTACACATGGTATTTGGGCCAAAGAACTCGATGTCGTAGGTGTTGTGCTGTTCGCCTTCCATCACGCCATCTTTATTCGGGTCCCAAAGCGAGTCTATGCTGCGTTTTTCGCTGTCCGACGCGTTTATTACCCCGCTACCGCCGCCTTGCATTTTATCTGGCGTCATTGTCCATGCATATTCCAGTGCGCATTTAACATTTGGCCATATTTCGCGGAGAAAATCATCATCGCCGGATAACTGCCAATCGCGGTAAACCTGAATGATAGTTCCCATCTGCCCATCGGCACACGGTTTGAAATCCCATAGCTTGCCGCCAGGGGGAAGGCTGGTGCGGAACGCCATATTGCCGGATTCACGGGTGTTATATAAAAATTCGGTGCGGCGCATGGTGCGCTCCAACTGTGGGAATAAGAATGCCAAAGCCTGTTCGTAATTCCATACGTGGGTACAGGAACCATGACAGCAGCCAGCCTTGTCGCCACAACCTTCCCACGCAAAGAAATTGCCATCCGCCAACAGGTAACAGGTGTTGGTTCGCATGATGCTTGACTGGCTGGTAATCGCTTCCAGTAAATAATCAGGCAAAGTGTTGGCAAAGATCGACTGTTGCCAGCGGGTGGTTTCATCGCGTAAACGGTTAATTGATGAGTTAATATAATCCGCCACTGCCCATGCGTCGCGGTAATGGGCGCTGACATAATTATCCAGCACAGCAGGCAGGTTTTCCATATCGCTGCGCCATGGATTATCTAATTTGGGGAAATGCCAGGTTATATATACCGGCAAAGTAACGGAGCCATTGGCAGGGACAACGGCGTGCAAAATTATCGATGCGACATCGCCGTTATGCGGGGCTGGGTCAGCATCCAGCACCTGGGCAACCTTTCCTGTGGCAGCGAAATTATCCCAGAATAGATGGGCTTTGTCCCACCAACCGCCGCGATACCAGCGAGTGACACAATCGGTCTTTGCCCACGGCGAACTTATTGCGATAGTGCCGGTATTGCCGCTGTTAACATCTTCGTCCGGGTGGGATAGCAGCACGCCGCGCAGATTCCCTGCCGCCTGGTAGCTGTTCAATGCGCCATTGCCAATCTTTTTCCCAGTGGCATCTTTTTTTGTCAGCGGGTTTTCCATGCTGGCAGCCAGGGATATCTCGACCGGCGCGTTTGTCGGGTTGCTGATAGTCCACTCAAATATCGCCGTCGGTATCGCGCTGTCATGGACATTCAACGGTATGAACGGGTTCCAAGCGGTTAATTCTGCTGTAACTGGCACATCTTTGTCTGATAAGTTTAATGTTGCTGTTGGATATTCGCCTTTAAAAGTTGCATTACTGAAACGCGACACACCGTTTAATTCTCCCGGCGACTCACCAAAACCATTGCGATACGGTGGGGGAATCTTCCCTTCCAGAATCTTCGCCACCGGCTCCCCGCCTTCCGGCTTTGCCCATAACGCAAAAAATGAGAAAGGTACGGTGAAACCCTTATTGGGATTATTAAAAATCTCGAAATCCCGCAAATTGCCGCGTCCACCCAGGCTGATAGTACCAGTGCCGATACCACCCAGCGGAAAAGCAATTTCAGTCAACTGCTTCCCGGTAAAACTGCGCTGCCCACCTTGCTGATGCAACACTTCATCTGTAAATGGTTTGGTCATATTATTTCTCCTTTTTTACAATTTATTGGATAAGTTTTCAGTTTTCAGTTTTCAGTTTTTACATTAAAAGCAAAAGATATTATCTAATTTAAACTCCCCTCCTGGGCAAGCTGTGCTTTATACACAACTTGTAAATTAACATAAAATTTATAAATGGTGCATATTTTCACATCTATAATTCAGAAATATCCGGTAAAGGTAGGGGAGTTGTCCCCAACTCCCGCGAAAGAGTCTGCAGAATAAAGACGAAACGGTTAAAACGACAAAATAAGGTTGGCAAATCACAACACCACGCAAAAAAACTGTCGCTGTTACGCTGAACTACATCATTATCACGGTTCGGCGCGGGAATTGGGGACAATTCCCCTACCTCGTCAGCCAATATTTTCAATTAAAATGATAACATAAATGTGTATAAAGCACAGCTTGGCAAGGAGGGGAGTTTAAAATGAAGGTTTTGTTTATTAAAGCAACCATTATTTTATCAAGTAACTACCATAACTCCCCTCCTTGCCAAGACTGTGCTTTATACACATGTTTGTAAAACATTTCATTTTGACCCCAGCGGGGTCACATATTTGTAGAAATAATTCAACATAAGATTTTCGACCCCAGAATTGGTCGCATATAATGACCGGTAATCTGCTTGATTATATGCGACCCACTCTGGGGTCGGATTTATTGGTTGAAATACTGTTCTATAATTATTCGACCCCGCTGGGGTCGTCTAAAATAAAACATTATTTTTCATTTTAATAAGATGTGTATAAAGCACAGCTTGCCAAGGAGGGGGTAGGGGGTGGTTGGGTTGATTATATAATTTAGTATGGTTTGGCAAGAGCCTGAAAAAATCACAAATAACCAGACAATACAAATAAAAAAATAAAAAATAAAAAGTTGCATATAGCACCCCAATATTATAAATAAATATGGTATGATAATATATTATAACTTTTACAGTTGTGCATATACATGAAATAGAATCTGTGTGCCAGTTTAATCACAACAGCGAAAGAATTGCTAAATAAAAAAGGTACACATAATGAATAGTAAGAAAAAGAAGATTGAAACTCCCCCAACAGAATTGGAAACACCCGTGAATGTTTCTCCGCGAAAGTATTTTCCCATTGTCGGTATTGGCGCGTCCGCCGGCGGGTTAGCGGCTTTCGAAGCTTTTTTTTCTGGTATGCCTGCTGAAACTGAACCCAACATGGCATTTGTACTGGTACAGCATTTGGATCCTGACCACAAAAGCATCCTTACTGAGATTATTCGACAATATACTCGTATGAATGTTTTCGAGGTAGAGGATGGCATGATAGTAAAACCTAACTGTACCTACATAATACCCCCGGGACACAACATGGCTATACTAAATGGTACTTTACAATTGCTGGAGCCATCCTCCCCGCGCGGCCAGCGATTGCCAATTAATTTTTTCTTTCATTCTCTTGCTGTGGATCAGCAAAAGAATGCTATTTCCATAGTATTGTCCGGGACTGGAAGTGATGGTACCGAAGGAATAAAGTCTATTAAAAGTGTAGGCGGCATGGTTTTGGCTCAGACCCCCGATTCCGCTGAATTTAATGGAATGCCGAAAAGTGCGATAGCTACTGGATTAGTAGATTATGAGTTGCCGCCAGCCAAGATGCCAGCCCGACTGATGGCCTATGTAAACCATCTGCCTGAAACAATGCCTGATATCTCTTTTGCGAATGTCCCCGATTTAGAAAATCAACTAAACAAAATATATATTCTGCTGCGTGCCCAAACAGGCCACGATTTTTCTTGTTATAAAATTAATACCGTTCATCGCCGTATAGAACGACGAATGATGGTTCACCAGATTACAGAACTTGAAAATTATGTTAAATATTTATCAAAAGCACCAAATGAAGTGGATGCGCTGTTTCATGATTTATTGATAGGAGTTACCAGCTTTTTCCGTGATTCAGAGGCATTTAAGATTATTGAAGAACAGGTTGTGGCCAATATTTTTGCCGGCAAACGTGCAAGTGAAACAATACGCATCTGGATTCCTGCATGCTCAACCGGTGAAGAAGCATATTCTATCGCTATACTGCTGGCAGAACGCCAGCAAGCGATGAAACAAATCTATAAAGTACAGGTATTTGCCACTGATATTGACAGTAATGCGATTGCTATAGCACGGGCAGGCATTTATCCTGCCAGCATCACATCTAATGTTTCTCCCGAACGTATTGCACGTTTTTTCACCATAGAACCGAGTGGTGACACCTATCGCATACACAAAGGCATCCGGGATATGCTGGTATTTTCTGAGCAGGATGTAATAAAAGATCCACCATTTTCCAAAATGGATCTTATCAGTTGCCGCAATATGATGATCTACATGACCGGAGATTTACAGGAGAAATTGATACCATTATTCTATTACGCATTGAAACCGAATGGTTTTTTATTCCTTGGCACATCAGAGTCAATCGGTAATTGCACTGATTTATTTGTTACATTAAACCGCAAGTCGAAGATATATAAACGAAGGGATGATATCCACGGGACACAGCGTATAACAACCAGTAATTTCCTACCAGCTATGACAGCGGTAAATGCCTCACTTCCAATAGACTTAGCAAAAATGCCTACAGTACATAAAATATCTATGCGCGAACTAACAGAACATTCAATATTAAAACAGATTATTCAGACAGCAGTTCTTGTAAATGGCAAAGGCGATATACTATATCTGCATGGACATACCGGAATGTATTTAGAACTGGCACCTGGAGACCCAGGTATTAACAATATCCTGAAGATGGCACGTGAAGGATTAAAAAGCGAATTAACAACTATATTGCATAAAGTTGTTAATTCACGTGCTACGCTTCACTCTTCGGGAATTCGCGTAAAAACGAATGGACATTATACCATGGTTGATATGGTTGTTAGTCCGGCAGTGGCAAAGTATGATTTAACTTCAAATGAACCTTTATATTTAGTTGTTCTGAACGAAGCAGCTATCCAACCTGCAATGACATCAAATGAACTTAAACAACAGATTGTAGACTATGAGAAAATTCAACAAACTGATCCCGATATTGCCATGCACATTCTGGAACTAAAAAAAGAATTGCTGGCTAAAGAGGAATATTTGCAAGTTTGCAATGAAGAACTGGAAACCTCGAACGAAGAGTTGAAATCATCTAATGAAGAAATGCAATCGGTGAATGAGGAATTGCAGTCTACCAACGAGGAATTGGAGACATCGAAGGAAGAATTGCAATCAATAAATGAAGAATTAGCAACGGTAAACTCTGAATTGCAAATCAAGGTGGGTGATTTATCACAGGTTAACAATGATATGAATAATCTGCTATCAGGAACGGGAATCGCCACTGTTTTTGTAGATAATAATATGCGTCTTATGCGTTATACTCCTCATATCACCAATATTATAAATCTCATAATCGGCGATTTGGGACGTCCGGTGGGGCATGTCGTATCCAACCTGGTGGGATACAATAACCTGGTGACAGATATACAGGCAGTACTTGATACGTTGATACCAAAAGAAATTGAAGTAAATACCCAGGATGGGAAATGGTATATAATGCGTATTAAACCATATCGCACAATTGAAAACGTCATAGAAGGTACCGTGATAACTTTTGTTGATATCACTGATTTAAAAAATACGCGGGATTCATTACGGAAAGCTAATGAAATTGCGCGACTGGCAATAGTGGTAAGCGATTCATATGACGCGATTACAGTACAGGATTTGGATGGGAAAATTATTGCCTGGAATCCCGGTGCGGAAAGAATGTATGGCTGGAGCGAAGCTGAAGCATTATTGATGAATGTACGCAACAGAATACCGCAAAATAATAAAGCAAATGAACTCGCCATAATTTCCAAACTGGCCAAATCACAAATATTAAAACCTTACAAAACGCAGAGAATAACTAAAAATAATACCATTCTTGACATATGGCTAACATCTACTGCGCTTATTGATGAGAACGGTGAAATGTATGCCATTGCTACAACGGAACGAATTATTGAGCAAAATAAATAGACAGTATGTAAATACAGGACTTTCGCTTTTCAAGAGAAATATGCTTAAAAATGGTCGCTGAGCTTGTCGAAGTGACCTTAAGCGAAAGTTCTGTAAATAAAAGGATGTTTTATGAAAAGTATTGTTGATATTCGCAAGTTAGCTGAAATAAAGGCTGCACAGTTGCCTGATAATATGGCCAAATTATCTGAATCTGAAACCAAGCAGATGATTCATGAATTGCAAGTTCATCAAATAGAACTGGAAATGCAAAACAACGAATTATTAAAATGCCAGGTTGAATTAGATGCTTCAAAAACACGTTATTTCGACCTCTATGATACAGCACCGATAGGATACTTTAGTGTAGATGATGAAGGCATGATTATAGAGTGTAATCTTACTTTGGCTAATATGCTGAATACAACTCGTAATTTTATCGTAAAATCCCCGTTTTCAAAGTTTATTGAAAAAGATAACCAGGATATTTATTATAAATTTCGTAAGGAATTGATAGCGTCACAAGAAACTTTATCTTGTGAATTGCAGATAAAAACAAGTAATAATGCTCAAATATGGGTGCAACTAACAGCAACACCTGTAATAGATAAAGAACTCGGTACTTTACTTCGTATAGTAGTTAATGACATTACAGAGCGTAAGCAAATAGAAGATATCCAGTTATTTCTGGCTACAACCAGCAGTGGAAAGAATGTGGAATCATTCTTTAATGTGTTGGCTGAATTTTTAGCAGAAAGATTAGGAGTGGATTTCGTTTGCATTGACCGGCTGGAAGGAAATGGGCTGGATGCACGAACAGTAGCCGTCTGGTGTGATGGTCATTTTGAAGATAATGTTACATATGCATTAAAAGACACACCATGCGGAGATGTGGTAGGCAAATCCGTTTGTTGTTTCCCCGCCAGTGTCTGTCAATTTTTCCCTGACGATCAGGTACTTCAAGATTTAAAAGCGGAAAGTTATGCCGGTGTAACACTTTGGAGCCATACCGGTCAACCTATCGGATTGATTGCTGTTATTAAACGAAGTAGATTTGATAATCAATTAATTGTTGAGAATATTCTTAAATTAGTGACCCATAGAGCAGCAGCAGAGTTAGAACGTCTTGAGGCTGAAGAAGAAAAAGATATACTTCAAGAACAGTTGCACCAGGCATTAAAAATGGAATCTATAGGTCGGCTGGCAGGTGGTGTAGCCCATGACTTTAACAACATGCTGCAGGCTATTCTGGGGAATGCAGAATTGGCAATGAATTATATCCCGGAAATAAATAAGGGTAGAGAAAACCTGGAAGAAATAAAGAAATGCGCCGACCGTTCTGCCGATTTGACCCGCCAATTACTGGCATTTGCCCGTAAACAAACTGTAACACCCAAAGTGCTGAACTTAAACGACGCTATAACTGGAATGTTGAAAATGTTGCACCGACTGATTGGCGAGGATATAACTTTAAAACTAATAGCCGAAGCAAATATATGTAAAATAAAAGTAGACCCATCACAGATAGACCAGATTTTGGTCAATTTATGCATTAATGCACGCGATTCAATAACCGGCGTAGGAACATTAACGATTGAGACTAAAAACAGTTTAATAGATGATGGCTATTGCAAAAAAAATCCGGCGGCAATAATCGGTGAATATGTATCTATATCAATTACCGATACAGGATGTGGAATTAAAAAAGAGATTATTGACAATATTTTTGAACCTTTTTTTACAACTAAGGATACAGGTAAAGGAACCGGGATGGGATTAGCAACTGTATACGGCATTTGCAAACAAAATAATGGTTTTATACAGACAAATAGCGAATTGGGTATCGGTACAACATTTACTATTTTTCTACCTCAATATAATGACGATAATGAGGAATCTGATGATGTTATTGAATTACCTGTTATACGAGGTAAGGAAACAATCCTTCTTGTAGAAGATGAAATTTCTATTTTAAAACTGGTAACCGCGATGCTCGAAAAATTGGGGTATACCGTATTATCTACAAACTCTCCAGGTAGGGCAATTAATATTGTTAAAGAATATACCGATGATATTCATTTGATTTTCACTGACATTATCATGCCGGAAATGAATGGACAGGATCTTGTGAATAAAATATTACAGATAAATCCAAATATAAAAACTTTATTGATGTCTGGCTATACAGCAGATATTATTGCCAACCAGGGAATGCTTGAAAAAGGTGTAAACTTCATTACAAAACCGTTCACAATGAAAAAAATGGCAGCTATAGTTAGTGAAGTAATAGACACGCCGGATAAAAAGATGTAAGCTATATTTTTAACTCATCGTAGTTGAAAATTGGCAGTTAAGGTTATGGAAGCATTATACACGCCGGGTAACAAGGATTTATGATGAAAAACATTACTGATATCCGCAAATTGGCTGAAGAGATGGCTGCTCTTTCGCCAAATAATATCTCAGATCTGTCTGCTGATGAAATAAAGCAGATATTTCATGAATTGAAGGTTCATCAAATTGAACTTGAAATGCAAAACGACGAAATACGCAATAATCACATAGCATTGGATATTTCAAATAGACGGTATTTCGACCTTTATGATATGGCACCGGTAGGATACTTAACTGTTAATGAACATCTCATGATTATAGAAAGCAACCTTACTGCGGCTAATTTGTTGGGGACAGCACGAAAAGCAATTGTAAATTATCCATTTTCAAAATTTATTTATAAAGAAGACCAGGATATTTACTATAATTTCCGCAAAAAATTACTTGATACAAAGATAACAGAGTTTTGCGAATTGCGGATGGTAAAAAAAGACAAAACAACATTCTGGGGGCGGCTAACTGCTGTCGCAGTGTCTGACGATGATAGAACTGATTTTAGAATAACGATTATTGATATAACCGATAATAAATTATCAGAAGAAATAATTAATAATTATAGAGATGATTTGGAAAAGCAGATAGTTAAATATACCGCCATCGCAGAGGACCGCGCTAACAAACTACAGACATTAAGTAAACAATTTATTCATGCTGAGGAAAAAGAACGTAATAAGATATCACATCTATTGCATGAGGATATACAGCAAATTCTGGTAGCTGCCAGATTAACATTAAATATAGGTATTCGTGAAGTTACAGAAACTGCACCGAGAACAATATTTGCAAATGTTGATAGGATGCTTTATGAAGCTATTACGGAAGTAAGGACAATTGCTCACCAGATTATGCCCACCGAACTTTATGAAAAAGGTCTTCAGGATGCAATATTAAATCTGGCACAGCAAATGTCCGATAGGTTTAATTTCATTGTTGAAGTCATAACTGATGAAAGAATATCGAACATATGCAGCGAAGTAAGCATTTGCGCCTACCAGGCAGTGCGAGAAATGCTGCTGAATATAGATAAACACGCCAAGGTGAGAAATGGAAAAATAACATTTTGTATGCAAGATAATGAATATTTTCATTTGACGGTATCAGACTGTGGTACAGGTTTTGTTAGCAATAATATTTTAAATCCAGAAGATTACAATATAGGTTTTGGGCTGTTTAACATAAAAAAACAGATAGAAGGATTGGGAGGGAAAGTTGAAATAACAAGTTCAACGAACAAAGGGACATCAATTTGCTTGCTGCTGCCGTTAAAAATCAAAAAATCAAAAAATAAGAAGCAAAAGATAGATTAATGAATTTTTCTTTTGTACGAATATAATCTATGCAGTAAATTTAACGCTCATATTCTTTATCTTTTTATTTCCATCTTCCTCATTTCAACTCGTTCAGCTGCAAGAGCCTTTCCTGTGGATGTATCCAGTAAACGGGCGTTAATAACAACAAACAGTCCTTCATCTGAAATGCTGCCAACAATAATGTTATCACAACCGGTAATATCGCCTATTTTTTTTGCAGTTGCAGGATCTATAACGCCACTAACCTGTAACTTAAGTTCTTTGAACGCTTTGTCAAGTTGACCACGTTCAACCAGTAGAAAATCATTATTAATAAGCGAAGTCGATAAATTCTCCGCTACCTTATCTGCGACAGATAGTTTGGGAATATCAATAAGATTAAATGTCATCAATGCAATCTGATCCTTTTGAATCTTTAATTTTAGTTCTGGATTTGCATTAATACGTTTCCTTAAGGTAACAGCCAGGGTTTCCAAATCCTTTGGGTCAATTGCGTATGGCCAATCAGCAGCTGGTTGTGTTATCTCACCTGCTTTTAATGGAGTGATTTGATGATTAGATTTTATGTGCTGTTCACGATCTGTATTAGAAGCAAATCTTTGACTACAATTAGGGCAAATAATAATTGGTTCCCCGATTACAACTCTCGGATTTATAAAACGAAATAATTTTGAGACATCAGCATAATATATACCCCAATCAAATCTGATTCTCATAACATCCTTAACATTTATCTTTATTTTAACAGGTGACTTTAATGCAATAATTGTTGGTACTTCAACAGCTTTCCCATCAACTGATATCTTCAAATCCCGATGTTCATCCGTTTTTGCAGTATCATCAAAACCAACTTCACAAATAAACCATTCGTATTTTCCGCCTAATACATATTCAGTATCTTTTTGATAGTCTTTGACAGCTGTATTATATTTATATGCTATGCTATATTTTATCGATCGTATTTCAGTTTCAAAATCCTCTACCATAGGCCTCGAGAGACATCTTAATGATGTTAAAGGTATCTCATTTCCCTGCGCAATAATTCTCACATTGCTTAATACAAGCATGCACATGGAAAATACACATAAAATAAATGATTTATTCATTACTAAATCTCCTGAACGACTTTATAGTTTTTCAATAGGTAAGCTTTAGGCCAATGCAGGTAAAGTCATTCTGTATTGGAACAATAATAAAATTATATCATCGTCAACAAAATTAAAATATAAGTTAATCACCTGATAAATAGGTGGGGAATATTGGTATAAATGAAATTAAACAAATCTACTGATTTACCAGAAAAAGAAGATAGATTATCCTTTTGTAGTCCTCTTATAACCAATGAAAGACTATATTTAGCATACGAGTATGTCTAATAAATCAAAAACATGAGCTTTAACCTGCTGATTAATTGACATCTTGTTAACCAACCGCTATCCTCTCTCCGATCAGCAGAGATAAATGGTCGGCAAAGAGATTTTTATATTACATAAAAAATGAGCAAAGAAAAGCAACACCGGAGACGATTTATAACTATATTGATGCCTGTCGACTTCAAAAAACATCCGCAGTTATTTTGAACGTGAATAGAAATAATATTGATTAAGGATTAAGGATTAAAGATTGAAGATATCGCCTAATAATTAATGGTTTATCCCTTCACACCACTAATCGTCAAATGAGATGTCAGTCCTGACAGATTCAAGCGATATGATGAAATGAGGATATTTTTATGGGCATCGTTTGTTTGTAAACTTATTCTTTTTTCATAGTTTCATAAACTTTATCAGAAATTGCTTTTACTGAAAATGGCTTTTGCAGGAAGTTCACCCCTTGATCTAAAATTCCCTGTTTTGCAATAACATCTGCTGTATATCCGGATATAAAAAAGTATTTAATATTTGGGTAAAAAGAGTTTATTATATTTATCAAATCACGCCCATTCATTCCAGGCATTATTACATCTGTAATTATTAAATCTATTTTGCCATTTTTGGAGTGTACTACATTAATAGCCTCCGCCGGACTATTGGCTGTAAATACATTATAACCCAGACTAACCAGCACCTTATCTGTCAGTTTTAAAATAACCGGTTCATCTTCTACTATAAGAATTGTTTCATTCCCACGTTTTATGGGAATCAATTTTTCATCTGTTTCAACATCTTCTGCTTTGCCTATGAAACGTGGGAAGTATATGTTGAATGTTGTACCTGTTCCGACTTCGCTATTAACAGTTATAAAACCATTATTCTGTTTAATAGCGCCATATACTGTAGATAATCCCAACCCTGTTCCCTCGTTGATGCCTTTTGTCGTAAAGAAAGGTTCAAAAATATGTTCTAATGTTTCATTATCCATCCCGCAACCATTATCTCTAACAGCAAGGTGGACATATTCACCAGTTTGGTATTCTACATTTGCAGAACAAAATGCTTTAGTGAAAACTTTATTATCTGTTTCAAATATAATTTTACCAACCCCATTTATTGCACCGCGAGCATTAACACACAAATTAGCGAGTATCTGGTCGACCTGTGACGGGTCAATCATTATTGGCCACAAACCCGCTTCTGATTGCCAGTTAAGGTCAATATTCTCACCAATAAGCCGTTTCAACATATTAAGCATGCCGGAAATAGTTTGATTCAAGTCAAGTAGTTTTGGCTCAACAGTTTGCTTGCGGGCAAATGCCAGTAATTGGCGGGTCAAATCTGCAGAACGTTGAGCAGCATCCATGATTTCCTTTAAATCGGCAAAAATTGGATCATCCGGATCTACTTGTTCCAATGCCATTTCTGAATGTCCCAGTATTACACACAGCATATTATTAAAATCATGTGCTATACCGCCAGCAAGTCTGCCAACAAATTCCATTTTTTGATTCTGATGCATTTGGGATTCTAATCTGTTTTTTTCATCAAGTGCATCCAGTCTTTCCATCTCGCCAACTGCTCTTTCTGCTACTAATTTTAACATTGATTCAATAACTGGCTGACTGGTCAGCGGATTTTTGCCAATCAATGCTATCAACCCAATTGGCTGACTGGAATGCCCAACTAATGTAATACCTGCAAAACTTTCGGCATTTAAACTTTGTAGAACTTCATCGTTGGGGAATAATTGTGAAACGCCAGATTGAATGTAGCACATGGACTTATTTACCACTTCAGCATATGGAGTATCTTTCAACGAATATGAAATATTATCTTCCAACACACCATCATGCCAAATAGCCACTGTTCGTGCCATTAATCCATCATCGTCGAGACGGTTAATGGAAACAATGTTTATTCCTAATTTAACAGCCAGAAACTCTGCCAATGCATTAAAAAATGGTTTATCATCCCCACCATTGCTGACAGTCGATAAAAATGACTGAACATCCTCCAATTGCTTGCGTTCAGTTATATCATGAATAAATGTTACCATTTGATTATCATCTACTCGATGTTGTATGCTAACTTCAACATCTATAATCTTGCCATTTTTACAACGATGCCGTGATTCAAAACGATCTTCACCATTTTCAATAATATATTTCAAATGCCTTTTAGTATCTTCCTGTGATTCAATTACCTCAATGTCGGTGATATTCATCGTCAGCAATTCTTCGTTACTATAGCCTATCATGCGACAGTATGTTTCATTCACTTCCAGTAGATCTCCATGAACACTAATTACCCAAAAACCATCCATTGCTGTTTTAATTATTGTTTTATGCTTTTCATTACTTCTACGTAAATACTCTTCTATGCGTATTCTGTCGGTGATATCATGTGCGAATGAATATAGCATTGTAGATGTGCCAAATTTTACAGGCCCCGAGTATACCTCTACATCACGTATTTCCTTATTGGATAACTGGTGTTTAAAAATGAAATAGTTGCGTTTTTTAGCCTTAGAATCTGCCATGGCTTTC